>NZ_CABSTC010000059.1:0-7161 GCF_902480485.1 uncultured Negativicoccus sp.
GTATCCTGTAAATAGAAAATTCCGTTAAGGAAGGGAAAGGAGATGATTTTATGTCGAGATTTTGGCAGCATTACGCGAACCATCGTTTGGCGGCGGCTACCGGTCTGAATACCGAAGTAGCGGAAAGTTCCGTGATGGTAGCACCGCGTTTGGCGCGCAAAGAAGTATTTTCATTGCAAGGCGTGTGGCGCTACCTCGCAAAAAAACGGCTGGCGACCGCGGATGCGCTTTACTACCACAATGCATTCCCGGTCGCGCATTGTTGACATACTCTTTTTTCTCCGCTTAAAACACTCGGGCCTGCCCGCTCGAGTAATCTGCCCATAAAAATAACGGCGTCATGACGCCGTTATTTTTTTATATCAAATCTCAGACCGACTCGCGGACCGAAGTACTAACCGCATTGGCAAGCGCAGAAGCGGCGGTTTCTTCCGCCTTTTTTTCCGCCGCCAAGACGCTTGCGTAGTAATGTAAAAACACTTGTGCGGTGTGCGAAAGCGGTCGATTGCGCGGACGTACGATCGCTTTTTTCAACATAATACCGCTCAAACGTCGGGAGTCCAGCCCCGGCCAAAATTCTTCCTCCGCCTCCGCCGGAATGAGCGCCGCTATATTTTCTGTGCGCGCCCAAGCCAGCGCTGATGCCTTTGTCGTACAGACGGCCACCAATTGAAAAAGCGTCTGTACGTCGCCGATTTCCTGTCGCAAAATGGCGGCCGCGCTGCCTGACGCGGCAATCGCCATGCCGCGTAAATCGGCAAAGCTCGCCCCCTGCTTCGGCACCTGGCGCAATAAATCTTTTGCGCCGACAACGGTCAATGATTCGGCGCTGGTAAATAAAAATTCAAACTGCTCCGGCGGTGCAAACATCGTATGGCATACGCCGAGATCCGTCTCGCCGGCGAGAAGATCTTCTTGCTGTACACTTGTAATGCCTTCTTTCAGTTCAAAGCGCACATGAGGATACTCCTTGTGAAACCCCGCCAGCACCCGTTGGATAAAGCGCGGAGACCGTCCCGGCGAAATGCTGAAACGTAACGTGCCGCGCACTTCCTGCGTGGCGGTTGCCATTTCATCGTCCGCCAAGTCCTCCAAAGCACAAATCTCTTTTGCACGCTGATAGAAGATTTCCCCGGCTTCCGTCAGGTGCAAGCGGCGGCGGCCGCGCGCGACAACGACCAGTTTTGTTTCGAACCGTTTTTCCAAAAGCTGCAGCTGCTTACTCAACGTCGGTTGCGTAATATGCAGATATTCCGCAGCGTTGGTCATATTGCCCGCGTCCACCATCGCCATAAAATTACGATAATACTCGGTGTCCATGATTTCCTTTCCGCGCTAACTTTTATATTTAGCACTAAAAATATATATTTTTTTGATGGCGAATTTTTTATGTCGGTTTACATTGTATAGTATATATTGTAGCATATAATTGTTTATAGATTATGCATTTTTTAGCACCTTACGATCACGCTGAATTTTCCACACAGTAGTGTTTTACCGCGTATGGGAAAAACCTTTGATCCTTCCTCAAAAAGGATAAGTATGTTATAATGCCATTACATTGATAATGAAACTCAAAATGTAATCTTTATCTATCACCATCACCGAATGGTTTTGCCTGCGGATGCGTTGTTCCGATGGCAGGCTTATAGCGGCATCGGATCCTTGCTTTTCATTACGCTGTTTTCTCTGTTGTTTTTTCGTGTCCGTCGACCGGATGATCCCGGTAGCGACTTCGGCTGCCGAGTATTTTTCTGTCCGCTCCTGTGCTTTATACGCAGGACATCATTGTATTTATATATTTTGTATTTACATATAGAATTTTTTGGGGGGGAAGGTATGACATTAGCTGACTTGCGCCCGGGCGATACCGCTATCGTCACGGGACTTGCGCAAACGAACATGAAACGTCGTTTGCAGGATTTGGGACTGATCGATGGCACGCCTGTCACTTGCATCGGCGTCAGCCCGCTCGGCGACCCCAAAGCATTTGCGGTGCGCGGCACCGTGATCGCGATTCGCGAGACCGACAGCCGCCATGTTACTGTAAGGAGTGATTAAGATGACCCCTGCGATTGCTCTTGCCGGCAATCCGAATGTCGGCAAAAGCACCGTTTTCAACGCCTTGACCGGATTAAATCAGCACACCGGAAATTGGCCCGGTAAAACGGTGGAGACGGCGCACGGTTACTACGAAGATGCCGACGGCCGACTGGAGCTTGTCGATCTGCCCGGCTGCTATTCTCTTTTAGCGCATTCCGAAGAAGAGGAAGTCGCCCGCGATTACATCTGTTTTGAACAACCGGCCTGCGTGATCGCCGTGTGTGACGCGACCGCGTTGGAACGCAATTTGAATCTTGTGTTGCAAATTATGGAGACCACGCCGCAGGTGGTCGTCTGCGTGAATTTACTGGACGAAGCGGCAAAAAAAGAAATTTCTGTCGACTTGGCGCAACTGGCAAGTCGTCTGGGCGTTCCCGTCATCGGTACGGCGGCCCGCTCCAAGACGGGTCTTGACGATTTGATCGCCACGGTCAAACAGCGTCACATTGCCTGCCGGCAACCGCAAAAACACGCGTATCCCGAAGCCATTGAAGCGGCGATTGCCAAGCTGGAACCCGAACTCGTTCCGTATGTCGGCCACAAAGTCAGCCCGCGCTGGCTCGCCATACGTCTTTTGGAGCGCGCCGCCGGCATGTCGCAGGCGATGGAACGGTACCTCGGCATCAATTTATACAAAATTCCCGCCATCGCGCAGGCGCTCACCGCGGCGCAACGGGATTTGGTGCTGGCCGGATATCCGCAAGAGGAACTGCGGGACGCGATCAGCGAAAGTTTCATTCGTCGCGCGGAAGCCATCAGTCAAGATGTCGTGACCTTTCACAACCCGCATTACGCGCAACGGGATCGCAAACTCGATCAATACTTCACCGGTCCGTATACCGGATTTGCCATTATGTTTCTTTTGCTTTTAGGCGTCTTTTGGCTGACGATTACCGGTTCCAACTATCCTTCCGAAATTCTCGCGCAGATTCTTTTCGCCGGTCAGGATTGGTTAGTCGACCGCGCCATCGCGCTGGGCGTATCCGAGGCGATCTACGGTCCGCTTTTATTCGGCGTATATCGTGTCATGGCCTGGGTGGTTTCCGTGATGTTGCCGCCGATGGCGATCTTTTTCCCGCTTTTCACCTTACTCGAAGACCTCGGTTATTTGCCGCGTGTCGCGTATAACTTAGACCGTTGCTTTCAATACTGTAAAGCCTGCGGCAAACAGGCTCTCACGATGTGCATGGGCTTCGGTTGCAACGCGGCGGGTGTGACCGGCTGTCGGATTATCGATTCGCCGCGTGAGCAACTGATTGCCATCCTCACGAACAATTTCGTTCCCTGTAACGGCCGTTTTCCGACGATAATCGCGATGATTTCCATGTTTTGGATCGGGACATCGGGCGGGCTTTTAGATTCGCTGGGAGCCGCCTTTTTGCTCGCCATGGTCATTGTTGTCGGTGTCGTCGCCACGCTGGTGGCTTCCAAGCTGCTTTCCATGACCGCGCTGAAGGGAATTCCCTCCTCGTTCACGCTCGAGCTGCCGCCGTTTCGCCGACCGCAGATCGGCACCGTCATCGTGCGCTCGCTCTTGGATCGAACGCTCTTTGTACTGTGGCGCGCCGTCAGCGTCGCGGCGCCGGCCGGGCTGGTGATTTGGTGTTTGGCCAATCTGCAATATCATGGCGTCAGCTTAGTCCGACACATGGTGAACGCGTTGGAGCCGCTGGGCTACCTCATGGGGCTGGACGGCACGATTTTGACCGCGTTTATTTTAGGCCTGCCGGCGAACGAAATCGTTTTCCCCTGTATGATTATGATTTATCTCGCCGAAGGCGCTTTGCTCGACATCGATAATCTCTCCACCTTGAAAACGCTTTTGCTTGACCACGGTTGGACCTGGCTCACCGCCCTGTGCGTGATTTTATTTTCACTGATGCATTGGCCCTGCGGCACGACCCTGCTCACGATTCAAAATGAAACGAAAAGCTGGCGTTGGACAATGCTTGCCACATTGCTTCCTACCGCCATGGGCATCCTCACCTGCATGGCCGTCACCGCTATCGTTCGAAGCGTAGGCGGCACATAAAAAAAGACCTCCGCAGAGGTCTTTTTTTATATCATTCAGCAGCTCACGGGAAGAACGGCCAAACGATAGGAATCACAATCATCGAAACGACGAAGCCGACAATACAGAGCGGAATACCGACTTTCAGGTAATCGTTGAAGCTGTATTGGCCCGGTCCGAGAACCAAGGTGTTCGGCGGTGTCGCAACCGGCGTCGCAAAGGCGGCGGAAGCGGCGATCGCGATCGCGACCAAGACGGCTTTCGGATCCGCATGCAAGGATTGCGCCATCGAAATGCCGAGCGGTGCCAAGAGCGCCGCCGTCGCCGTGTTGTTCATAAACTGCGTCATAATGTTGCTCAAGAGGTACATAACCGCCGCGATAACGAGCGGGTTCGGGCTGTCGCCGAGCCAGCCGACAACAGTATCGGCAATCAATTTGCCGGCACCCGATTTATCCAAAGCAGTCGCGATCGGCATCATGCCGGCGAAGAGGAAAATCGTTACCCAGTCAATCGAGGCATACGCCTGTTTTTCTGTCATACATCCGGTCAAGACGGCCACCAGCGCGCCGATTACGGCCGCGGTCGTCAGCGAAACGCCGAGCTGTTTGGAGAAGACCATCGTCAGTACAACACCGATCAAAATCAAGAGCGAAATCATCTGCTTCGATTTGCTGTGGTTGACGGTCGACGGATCGACTTCCTGTTCCACTTCGACTTCCGCATCCAGTTCATGCGAAGGCAGCAAACGTTTGCCGACCGTCAGCGTGAACGCGATGGTGGCGAGCGAAAGCGGAATACCCATCCAGGCAAATTCGAAGAAGCCGAATGTCGGCAAGCCCGCGTTGGCCAATGCGCCGGTAACGATAATATTCGGCGGCGTACCGACCATGGTGAGCGTACCGCCGACGTTCGCGGCGATCGCCATCGGCATCAGGAAGCGCGAGCCTTTCAATTTCGCCGCCGCGCAGATGCCGGTAACTACCGGAATCAAAGATGCGGCCGTACCGGTGTTGGACAATACCGCACTCATGATAATCGTAACGAGCATAACGCCGCCCATCAGGCGCGTTTCACCCGTGCCCGCCATGCGGACAACGCTTTCACCGATTTTTTGCGCCATACCGGTATGGAACAACGCCGCACCGATAACGAACATGCCGGCGAACAAAACAACCGTCGAGTTCGAAAGACCCGAGAAAATTTGTTTTTCAGAAATAACGCCTAACAAACCCAGCGCAATCGATCCGCCCATGGAAGTAATCGCGAGCGGAATCAGTTCGGTAATGAACAGCACCGCGACGACGCCCAGGACGCAAAGAGTAATAATAGCAGGACTCAAATCAATACCTTCTTCCTATAACAACTGTAACATTTGAAAAGTAGGTAAGTGGTTCGGGCAAGAAAGTAAGTGGGAAAAAAGTTTATTGCATGGCTTGCAACATGGCAAGCATCGTGCCGGCCGCGACCGCCGTGCCGATAACACCGGCTACGTTCGGTCCCATCGCGTGCATCAGAAGGAAGTTCGACGGATTCGCCTTCGAACCGACCACCTGCGATACGCGCGCCGCCATCGGTACAGCCGATACGCCCGCCGAGCCGATCAGCGGATTGGTCTTGCCGCCATCCAACATCGTCATTAACTGGCCGAAAAGTACACCGGCCGCCGTGCCGCCGATAAAGGCCACCAAGCCGAGACCGATAATTTCCAGCGTTTGCACGTTCAGGAAACTTTCGGCCGACATCGTGATACCGGTACCGAGCGCGAGGAAAATCGTAACCGTATTCATCAACGCGTTCTGCGCCGTATCCGACAAACGATGCGTAACGCCCGACTCGTTGATCAGGTTACCGAACATCAGCATGCCGAGCAATGCCGTGATCGAGGGCAAAATCAACGAAATCAGAATCGTCGCGGCGATCGGAAATACTACCTTTTCAAAATGCGTCACATGACGCAGCTGGCCCATGACAATTTTCCGCTGTTTTTTCGTGGTGAACAATTTCATAATCGGCGGCTGGATCAAAGGAACCAACGACATGTACGAATACGCCGCTACCGCGATCGCGCCCAAGAGTTCCGGTGCGAGTTTGGAAGCGAGGTAAATCGATGTCGGGCCGTCCGCTCCGCCGATAATACCGATGGCCGCCGCCTGCGGTGCCGTAAAGCCCAGGAACATGGCGCCCCCGAGCGCGACAAACACGCCGATCTGTGCGGCCGCTCCTAAAAGAAGCGTTTTGGGATTCGCGAGCAGCGGACCGAAGTCCGTCATCGCGCCAACCCCCATAAAAATAAGTGGCGGAAAAATTTCATAATGAATGCCCGCGCTGATAAGTGCAAAAACCCCTTCTTCAAAACCGTTTTTCGGTAAGTTCGCCAAAATACAGCCGAAGGCGATCGGTCCTAAGAGTAAAGGTTCATACTCTTTGACAAATGCCATGTACAGCAATAAGATGCCGACAAAAATCATCAGGCCATGACCCAGGGAAAAAGCGATCATGCCGCTGTCATGCCATACTGATGTAATCGCTACCACAAAATCTGTTGCAAAGCTTCCCAACTGACCTCTCTCCTTTCTTCTAAAGGGGGCGGAAATTTCCGCCCGTTGCCAATGTCCGATCGCTGTTTGGTCCGAAGGACAAATCCTTTGCCATGGCTGAAAACGTGTGCCGCATGACGAGGTAGCTGCTCGTCGCACAATTGACACTTCGTCATCGAAGTCAGGAGATACTTGGTCAATTTCGTTTCTTACAGTTTCATGCTCAGGATGCTCTGCAAGCTTTTTCGCAGAAAACTTGCTCGCAAGCGATCATGGGTGCGCTCTTCCTACGCACGCCGGATAAGTACGAGAGACCAACCTAAAAGTGGACAGAAGGTCATACCCTACTTACATTCTCAATACTACACAGTTTTTAAGCGTTCGTCAATATTTGTGCAATTCATAAATTCGCATAAATCATTCTTGAAAAGTGTCATTAATGACCTATTTACAAGCTTTTATATGCCATTATGGAGATTGATATTCCAAATGTTTTATGGTGTTATT
>NZ_CABSTC010000060.1:0-6790 GCF_902480485.1 uncultured Negativicoccus sp.
CACCGCATGCTACCAGCACAACCGCCGCCAAAATCTGACCGAGCAATTTTACCTTGGCGGGAATCTGACAAATATCATCCCATATGCCGACCGCAATAATCACGGCCGACCCCATCAGTAAACCGATCACTTCGGTCGATAACGGCAAGCTGTACAACACCGATGCCAAAAATCCGATATAAATTCCCAAACCGCCCAAACGCGGTACGGCTCCATGATGAACCTTGCGCGCATTGGGATTATCCATCGCTCCGACCCGACAGGCCAAACGCTTCACTGCAGGGGTAATGACATAGGTCACGATGAGCGCAATCCCGAACGCAATTGCATACGCCAAGCTCTTCCGCCTCCTCTATTTTCATTCATCGTTATTGTATCATAATGCGAGTCTTAATAACATTAATTTTGTTAAGCACGATTTTACATTTCATTTTTGCGCTTCGAAAATATTTTTTGCATTACGCTATTAACCTCATTTTTATCCGCTTATACATTCTGTATTTGTGTCTTTTTTATTCCCGATCGGAATGGAAAATTAATTGACAACTATTCCCACTATCCCCTACAATAAGTCTCATCATTTTCGTCTGTCAAAATGTGCAGATAAAGCTGAGCGTGACGCGTCATTATTCTGTCTGCTGCAATGGATGCGGCAACGCTCCGCGTTACATTAACCCTAAAGGAGTTTACCCAATGAAAAAAATTACCACTACCCTCTTGGCGGCTCTCGTGCTGCTCTCCGCCACCCCCTTCGCATTCGCGCTGGAGGCTCCCGCCAACGATGCCACGCGCATCCAGCGGGCCATGACCCAAGAAACGCGCACCGAAACGGTCACGCACACCGAAGAACGCACTCAAGAAACCCGACACGGTCACTCCGTTCGCGTGCAACCGCCGGCGGGCAAAGTGCAACTGGGATTTGACGGCGTAGCCGAAACCGGCTTTGAAAAATGGACCAACGCCGCGATGTCGGTGTTCTCGATTTTCAAAAAATCACCGGTTAAGAAGGCTAAGCAACCGCTTTTACCCGCACTGAAAGAACAGGACCTGCCCTATTTTGAAATCTCCAAAATGCACGGACACAAGCGCACCACCGGCATCACGACGACGGTAACCAAGGAGCAGACAACTATCTATCCGGGTCTGCCCATGGATACGAAACCGCAGTCGGAAGATCCGTTCGAACGAATGATCAGAGACTTCGGTCCGGAATCCGTCAAACGCTAAACGACGGATTCTCTCCGTCGCGCCATGATGCCTTTTGATCGTATGATTATGCGATAAATAGCAAGCGGAAATACAACTTTTTTAGATGTTGTATTCGCGCAATAAAAAAAGACTCGCCGAGCGAGTCTTTTTTATGTTTAGAATTAGAAGCGGTAGTTCAAGCCGACGCCGACACCTTTACGGTTCAAGTCTTCGTCGCGATCCTGGTACGTGTAATTAACGTCCAAGTCGAAGTTCGGGTTCAGATCATACAAAGCACCGACTTTGTATTCTTTTTCTTCACTCGAAACTTTGACGCTGGCATAGCCGTCAAATTTGTCGGTCAGGTAGGTCATGCCTTCCACGCCCGCGTATAGTTTGTTGCCGGCCACGTCGTAGTTGCGATTGCCGAGGGTCACATATACGTTATCGTTCAAACGATATTTACCGTACACATCAAATTCATTGCCCATGTTGACAAGGTCACGATATTCCGCGCCGATCACGACTTTATCGGCGATACCGTGTTCCACGTAGACCGCATGCGAACCGTCCTGCGCTCCGTTGTAACCGTAACCTACATTCGTGCCGCCTTCCGGAATATACGTCACCGGCGCTGCCATGGCGGCGCCCGCCACCAAGCATGCACACGCTGTTAAAATAGCTAATTTACGCATTTCTTTTCCCTCCTTCAAGTATCCTATCGATTAGTTTCATTATAGAGGATACGTTCGTTAATGTACAGTCAAAATTGCCGGTTAAAAAAATTTAATCCGCCGGCGACGCTTGACGTAACATTATGTAAAAGTGCATTATAGATATACTTAAATGAAAGGATCGGATATGTCATTTTTAAAAATTGAAACGCTGCGCAGTCGCTCTTTACGGACCGACTCTACCTTGCTTTTGGAAGGTGTTTTGGTCGGGTTGCTGGCGGGCGGCGCGGGTGTCATTTATCGTTTGCTGATCAGTTGGTGCGAGGACAGTGTCAGCTATTTGGCGCAACTGGCCGCCTTGGACTGGTCCCGGTTGCCGCTGATCCTGATCGCTTTTTGCATCGGCGCCATTGCACTGGGCGCGATCGTTCGTCACGAACCGTATGCGGGCGGCAGCGGTATCCCGCAGGTGACCGCAGAAATTACCGGTCGGATTCAAACGTCCCCGCTTTCGGTTTTGCTGCATAAATATTTGGGCGGAACCATCGCCGCGCTTTGCGGCTTATCCCTCGGTCGCGAAGGCCCGTCCATTCAGCTCGGCGCGATGTGCGGTAAACTCGTCGCCCGGGGTTTGAAACATAATTATATTCGGGCGCAAAATTTGATGTCATGCGGCGCGGCGGCCGGTCTTTCGGTCGCGTTTAACGCCCCGGTATCCGGCGTACTGTTTTCGCTGGAAGAAATTCATAAAACGATTACGAAGCGCTTGATCATCAGCTGCTTCGCCGCCGCCTTGACGGCGGATGTCGTCAGTCAATACGTATTCGGTCTCGCGCCGATTTTCCATTTTCCCGAGATCGGCAAGATGCCGGTCAGCATGTACCCATGGGTCGTTCTGCTCGGCATTGTTTCGGGCTGCATGGGCGCTGTATATTTTTGGGGTCTGCGCGGCTGCTACTATGTGTACGGCAAATTGAATTTATATATTTTATTGCGACCGCTGCCGGCGATTCTCTGCTCGTTCGTGCTGATGCTCTTCTTCCCGATCGTCTTGGGTGGCGGGCATCCGATCTTGGGCCAGCTGTTAAATGCGCCGCATGCGCTTTGGTGGTTATTGCTGCTGCTCGTGGTCAAAACCGCTTTTTCCTTGATTTCATTTGCCTCCGGCGTACCGGGCGGCATCTTCCTGCCGATTTTGATTCAAGGCGCGATTCTCGGCTGTCTGTTCGGTCAAATCGTCGCGCCGGAGTACGTCGTGCTTTTCATCGTGCTCGCGATGGCGGGCTATCTGACGGCGGTCGTGCGCAGCCCGCTCACGTCGCTCTTACTTTTATTTGAAATGACGCAGCGCATCTCCTACTTTTTACCGCTCGCTATTTGCTGTCTGTTGGCGTATTACACGGCGAACGCGCTCGGCACGCCGCCGATTTACGAATATTTATTGCAAAACATTTTGCGTAAAGAAAAACCGCGTCCCGATTTCGATACGACGATGATGCAGGTGACCGCGGTTGTTTCCGATCACAGCCCGCTTGCCGGCACGGCCTTGCGTGACATCGCGTTACCGCCGCACGCGTTAGTGATCGCCATTGATCGCCAGGGCGTCGCGGTGGTGCCACGCGGCGAAACGGAAATCCAGGCCCACGATCAGCTGGTCTTTGTCTTGCCGCGCAATCAGATCGGCGCGCTCGAAGCGCTGCTCGATGAAACCACCGAATACGAACAACCGTAGCTTGCTGCGGTTGTTTTTTTTATTCTGACACGGCAAGCTGCCGAGCGCGGTATTTACGGGTATAATAAAAGCAAAGGAAACAGAGGAGGAATGAACATGCCAAAACTGGTAGTACTCAACCATCTGACACCGGAACGCTTGGAACGTTTGCAACGGGTCCGCCCCGATGCCACTGTCGAAGCGTACGCTAAAATGAGCGAGGCGCTGCCGCACCTGGAAGATGCCGATGCGGTGGCCTTGTGGGGCTCCATGGATCCGCTTCCCGTGCTGGAAGCCGCGCCGAAACTGCGCTGGCTGCACAGCATGAGCGCCGGGATTGAAAAACTGTTGCCGCCTCCCATGCAACAAAACGATATCGTCTTGACGCACACCGCCGCGATTCACGATGCGCCGGTCGCGGAGCGGGCGCTGGCGTTGCTGCTCGCGTTGCGTCACAAATTAAAACGCGCCGTGACGGCGCAAGCGGAAAAAAATTGGGATCCGCAGTCATTTACGTCGCTGGAAAATACGAAAGTGTTGATCGCCGGTTTCGGTGGCATCGGTAAAGAAATCGCCAAACGCTGCGCGGCCTTCGGCGCGGAAATCATCGCGGTGAAAAATCATCTGACGGAAGAGCCTTTGGCCGACCGCGTCATCACGAACGATGAATTAATGAATGTCTTGCCGGAAGCCGACATCGTCATGTGCGCGCTGCCCGGCACACCGGAAACGGAAGGATATTTCGGCGTCAAAGAAATCGCCGCGATGAAAAAAGGCGTTTACTTCATCAATATCGCGCGCGGCACGATCGTTGACGAAACCGCCTTGATCGAAGCGCTGAAGTCGGGTCGCGTCGCGGGCGCGGGGCTCGACGTCACCGCACGGGAACCCTTGCCGGAAGATTCGCCGCTGTGGACGCTCGACAATGTGATTTTGACTCCGCATACCGCGGCGCGCGTCTACGGCTACATGGACAAAGTTTTAGATGTGTTGGCGGATAATTGGCAACGCTTTTTAAGTGATCAGAAGCTGAAAAACATCATTGATAAAAAACGCGGCTATTAAAAATAACAATTGGCAATAAAAAAGAACGCGATCGCGTTCTTTTTTATTGTTCAATTATTTTACCGTCGTTTCAATCAGCGCCAACACTTCATCCCGCTTGGTTTGCATCAGCTCCCGATCGCCTCGCGTTTCCAAATTGAAACGCACCAGCGGTTCGGTATTCGACTGCCGCAAATTGAATCGCCATGTGCCGAAATCCATGCTCAAGCCGTCCAAATATTTGATTTCCCGCGCCTGATCACGATACGCCGCTTCGACGACGGCCAGCGTTTCCTCCGTTGATTTTACGACGCGATTAATCTCGCCGCTGCAGGGGAACTGCGCTTCCATATCAGCAATCAGTTGCGAGAGCGGTTTGCCTGTTTCGCAAATGATTTGCGCGACCAAAAGCCAGGGAATCATGCCGCTGTCACAATAGGAAAAATCGCGGAAGAAATGGTGCGCGCTCATTTCCGCTCCGTACAGACCGTCCACACGCCGCATCGTCTCTTTCATAAAAGCGTGGCCGCCCTTGGATTCCACAGCGGTCGCGCCGTAACGTTCACAAATCGCCTGCGTGTTCCAGTACAGACGCGGATCGTGCACGATGGTCGCGTGCGGATCCAGCGTTAAAAAATGTTCCGCGAGCAATCCCAAGACGTAGTAGCCTTCGACAAAATTGCCCTTTTCATCCACCAAAAAGCAACGATCGAAATCGCCGTCCCAGGCTACGCCCAATTGCGCTTTTTCCGCTACGACCGCCCGACTCGTCACCAGCCGATTTTCTTCGATCATCGGGTTCGGTACACCGTGAGGAAAGGTCGCGTCCGCGTCCATGTACAACTCATGCCAGGTGAACGGCAAATGCGTTTTCAAATCGTTAAACGCCAAACCCGCGCCGCCGTTGCCGGCATTGACCACGATGTGCATGGGCTTTAAATGACTCAGATCCACGTACTGCAATAAAGTTTCGATATACTCTTTCTGTACGTCGAGCGTTCGGTAAACGCCTTTTGTTGCCGGCGTGGCAAAATGGCCGGCGAAAACGCGCTCTTCGATTTCTTTTAAACCGGTATCCGCGCTGATGGGAATGCCTTCTTCACGCACCAGTTTCAGGCCGTTGTAATTGACCGGATTGTGGCTGGCCGTCACCATGACGCCGCCGTCCAAACCGTAATGAAACGTCGCGAAATACACCATCTCGGTGCCGCAGACGCCGATATCATACACATCCGCGCCGCCGTCTGTCAAACCGCGCGCCAACGCCTCCGAAAGGCGCGGCGAGCTTTCGCGGATATCCCGCCCGATCGCTACTTTGCGCGCTTTGTATTGGTCCGCATACGCGCGTCCGACACGGTAACTTACTTCTTCATCCACTTCCGTCGGCACGATGCCGCGAATGTCATACGCCTTAAAGCCGTTGCGACTCTTCTCCAGTGCTTCCATTTACGTATCCTTTCCCTCTAACCGCTCCAGCATCGTTTGGTAACCGTCCGCGCCGTAACGCAACGCGCGTTTGACGCGGCTGATCGTTGCGGAACTCGCTCCCGTAAGCGATTCGATATCTTCATATTTTTGACCGCTGTGCAGCAACTGCGCCACCTGCCAGCGCATACTCAAGTCTCGCAGCTCGGAAACGGTACACAAATCTTCCAAAAGCGCATACCCTTCCTCGCGCGTTTCAAGTGCCAGCAACGCATCCAGCAGGCTGTCCATTGCCGGGCTGACCAATCTCGGATTTACGCTCATCATTTCCCCTCCTATTATTCTTTATTATAGCACATAGTAAAACAAATACGCTCGTATTGCAGCGGCAAAAACAAGCTGTTCATACCGGCATAGGCGAACGTTATGGCGACTTACCAAAACGAATTCCCGCACGCAAAAAGAGATCCTGTACGGGATCTCTTTCGTCATATACGTTAAAAAATAAATTCCGGCTCGTCTTTTGTGATCAGACCGATTTTCACTTGCGCATGAAATACTTCGGTCAGGTATTTTGCCAAAAGGTCACGCCCGCGTTCCAGATCTTCACGGCGATCGGAAAATCCGTCCAAAAGGTAAAGAATATCTTTCGTTTGGGGCGTGATTTTACCGAGTTCGCTTTGCCTCCATAAAAACCGGCGCGTACGCACGGTCGTACCGGATGCGTACACAATCTCTCCGAGGTCCG
>NZ_CABSTC010000061.1:0-6731 GCF_902480485.1 uncultured Negativicoccus sp.
ACACGTGCACGGTAGGGGTTTCTTTACACTTATATAATAGCAAAGTGCGGGCAATTTTTCAAGTTATTTGCCGCCGCTGCAATTATTTTTTTACGAGATCGTCTTCCGTACGAATGGAAAGTTCGCGCAATTGTTTCGGCGCTACTTCCGACGGCGCCTGGGTCATCGGATCGATCGCGCTTTGCGTTTTCGGGAACGCGATGACGTCACGAATCGACTGGCGGTTGGCCATCAACATAACCAAACGGTCCAGGCCGAAGGCGATACCGCCGTGCGGCGGCGCGCCGAATTCAAAGGCCTCCATGAGGAAGCCGAATTTCTGCTTCGCTTCTTCCTGGCTGATACCGATCGCCGCGAAAATCTTCTGCTGCAGTTCTTCCTGGTAAATACGCAAGCTGCCGCCGCCGACTTCGATACCGTTCAGGACAAGGTCATACGCTTTTGCCTTCACGCGTTCCGGATTCGATGCGAGGAACTCGATATCCTCATCACGCGGCATCGTAAAGGGGTGATGCATCGCGACGTAACGTTTCTCTTCTTCGCTGTATTCAAACATCGGGAAGTCGAGCACCCAGGTGAACGCTAATTCATCCGGGTCGATCAGGTTGCGACGACGCGCCATTTCCAAGCGCAATTCGCCCAACGCCTGCGCAACGACTTTCGCTTTATCCGCTACCATGAGGATCAAGTCGCCCGGCTGCGCTTCACTGTGAGCGATAATCGACTGCACCATTTCCTCACCGAGGAATTTGGCGATCTGCGATTTGACGGAGCCGTCCGGATTGACTACGATCCAAGCCACGCCTTTACCGCCGTAACGGCCGACATAGTCGACCAGGCCGTCGAGTTCGCGACGCGGAATGTCGGAGTAACCTTTCACCACAATGCCTTTGACTTCGCCGCCTGCTTCGACGACCGAACGGAACACTTTGAAATCGGTCTTGGCTACAATATCCGTCACATTGAAGAACGGCATTTCGAAACGCAGATCCGGTTTATCCGAACCGTACAGGTTCATCGCGTCATCATAGCTGATGCGCGGGAACGGCGTGGGAATCTTTTTGCCGAGCGCGCGTTCAAAAATGAAAGCGACCATGTTTTCCATTAATTTCAAAATATCGTCGCGTTCGATAAAGCTCATTTCAATATCCAGCTGCGTGAATTCCGGCTGGCGATCCGCGCGCAAGTCTTCATCACGGAAGCAACGTACGATTTGGAAATATTTATCCATGCCGGACACCATCAGGATCTGTTTGAAGATCTGAGGAGACTGCGGCAACGCGTAAAATTTACCCGGGTTGACACGACTCGGTACCAGGTAATCGCGCGCGCCTTCCGGCGTGCTCTTGGTCAGCATCGGCGTTTCAATTTCCCAGAAACCGTGCTCGTCCAAATAGTCGCGCATCGCTTTCGCTACTTGGTGACGCAGCCGCAAATTCTTTTGCATTTCCGGACGGCGCAAATCCAGGTAACGATACTTCAGGCGGATATTTTCATCCACATCAACATTATCTTCGATATAAAACGGAGGGGTTTTGGCGGCATTTAAGACGCGCATTTCATACACTACGACTTCCCATTTGCCGGTCGGCATATTTCCGTTGACCGTTTGCGCGTCGCGTTCACGCACCGTACCGCGTACGCAGATCACGTATTCATTCCGGATGCCTTCCGCTTTATGAAAACTTTCCTCATCATAATCGGGCGAAGCCACCAGCTGCACTACACCGGTCCGGTCGCGCAAATCCACAAAAATCAAACCGCCGTGATCGCGACGTCGTTCCACCCATCCGCATAAAACGACTTCGTTGCCGTTTTGCGCCTCGGTCACTTCGCCGCACATCAACGTACGGTGCAAACCTGCCATTGTTTCCATTCCTTTATCCTCTCCGTTCTCGTTCATTTTGCAAGTAGCCGACAACCTCGCTGCGCGCCAGCGTTGTCTGCTCACGCGCGGCCAAATCGCGTATAATCACGGTGCCGTCTGCTAATTCTGTTTCGCCAATAATTATAACATACTTAGTGCCGGTTTTACCGACCTGCTTCAAACGGCTCTTTAAACTGCGGCCTAAAAGATCGGTATCGACGGTGAAATTCGCCGCCCGCAATTCCTGCGCAATCGCGAACCCGAGTTCACTCGCGGCCTCGCCGTGAGTCGCGATCGCGACATCAGCGGCCGCGGTGACCTCCGGTAATAAATCTTGCATCGACAACGCGAGCATTAAGCGCTCGAGGCCGACGGCAAAGCCGATGCCCGGCGTATGCGGACCGCCGATCTCTTCGACGAGTCCGTCGTAACGCCCGCCGCCGCAAATAGCGCTTTGGGCGCCGAGCGGCGCGTACTGAATTTCAAAAGCGGTTTTCGTATAGTAATCCAAACCGCGCACAAGACGCGGATTTAACGTAAACGGAATCCCCGCCGCCGTGAGCAACTTCTGCGTAGCGGCGAAGTGATCGGCGCATTCCTCACAAAGGTAATCGGTGATTTCCGGTGCGTCCTGCGCAAGCTTTTGGCACGCTTCCTCTTTGCAGTCTAGCAGACGCAACGGATTTTTATATAAGCGCGTCTTGCAGTCTTCGCACAATTCATCCTGATGCGCCTCGTAGTACGCGATCAGTTTTTCCCGATAAACGGGTCGGCATTTCGGACAACCGACCGAGTTCACAAATACGTTCAGATCGTGTAAGCCGAGCGTTTGGAAAAGTTGTACCGCGAGCGCGATAATTTCCCCGTCCGCCTGCGGCGACGGGGTCGCCAATACTTCCACGCCGAATTGGTGAAATTCACGGTAGCGTCCCGCCTGCGGCCGATCGTAACGGAACATCGAACCGATGTAATACCATTTCGTCACGTTCTGATCCGCATACACTTTATGTTCCAAATAAGCGCGCACCGCCGCCGCCGTATTTTCCGGGCGGAGCGTCAGCGAACGATCGCCGCGATCGGTAAACGTATACATTTCTTTGGAAACGACGTCGGTCGTTTCCCCGATACCGCGTTGAAACAGTTCCGTCTTTTCAAAATGCGGCGTGCGAATTTCCTGAAATCCGTACTGCGCGCACAATTTACGTATCATTTCTTCGACATACCGCCACTGCTCACTTTCGGGCGGCAAAATATCTTGCGTTCCCCGCAAGGCTTTAATCATTGTACTTCGCTCCTTTGCGATATCGATTGAAACAGGTGATCTCTTTCCGTAAGATACGACTCCAGTCGTTCACAATACGCTGTATTGTCCCAGGGAAAATAGCAGCGATCAAATTGAAACGCGGCATTTTTAATCACTTTATTCGTCGCTCCCGGTCCGATGCCGAGTATGTGAATGCGTTCGCCCATCATTTGTATATTATAGCGGCAAAGCGTGCCGGGCAAGGCGTACCCGATATTGGCCAAATCCGCCGCGAGATATTTCTGACGATATAAATAGTACGGCTCATAACCCATGCCGCACAGCGTTTCATAGGCGAGATCCGCCATCGCCCGCGTCGTTTCCGCGGACGGCAGCCGGTATTTGCCCGCCGTTTGCATCAACGGGCTGTGCCGCTTCAATGCCAACGTATGCACGGTCACATTTCCCGGTCGCAGACGCGCCACCGCATCCAAATTTTCTTTCATATCCGCGATGTTCTGGTCCGGCAAACCCGCAATGAAATCCATGTTGATCGCGTCAAAATGATATTTTTGCGCCTCGGCGTACACGCGTTCGATCTGCGCGCCGGTATGCGCGCGATGAATGGTTTGCAAAATGCGATCTTGCAATGTTTGCGGGTTGATGCTCAAGCGCGTTACTCCCGCCATGCGCATCGACGCCAGCTTCGCCTCGGTAATCGTATCCGGGCGCCCCGCTTCGACGGTAAATTCCGTACCGGACGGAATCGCAAGTTCCGTTTGCAACGCCGTCAATAGAGTTTGAAAATGTTCCGCCGGCAGTACGGTCGGTGTACCGCCGCCGAAGTAGACGCTGTCGACCATCAACTGATGTCGGCGCAGCAGCGCGCCGGCGCGCTGTACATCTTCCAGCAGCGCCGCCAGGAATCCGTCCCAGTCTTCATCCGGTCGCGCGACACGAGCCGGAAACGAACAATACACGCAATGGCTCGGACAAAACGGAATACCGATATACACCGCCGCTTGGTGGTCGGTTTGCCGCCAATCAGTGGAAAGATAGGGTCGTTGGCGTTCACCGATCGCAGTTAAAAGTCGCCCCCAGCGCGGCGCGACTTTTTCGCGCGCCCAAAGCGCCTCCGCCTGCGCGGCGAAATCATCTTCTGCAAGCAACGGGTGCAAAAGCTTGGTCGGACGCATCCCAACGAGGTAACCCCATTCACCGAGCGGCTTTTCGCAAAGAGTAACAAGTACGTCACTCAAAAAATGACCGCCCGCGCGCCGCGTGGAAACTGTTTGCGAAGCATACGAGGTGTTACCCAACAACAATTCTACCCGGTACGTATTGTTTTGCGGCGTCACTCGTACCCGACAATCCGGCTGTTTTTCGTCCCAACGCAAACCAAAGCGGAGCATCAGCTGCGCCACGGGGGAATGCCATGCCGCCGGTCCGTCCAGAAAATAGGTATGCAGCGTCATATACGACGCTGTTTACGACGGCACTTCCGGCAGTAGCCGTAGAATTTCAGCACATGATCCACGATTTGGAACCGCTCCTCTTCTTCGATGATCTGTTCCAGCGGATCCAGCATATCGTACTCAAATTCTTTAATGGTGCCGCAACCCAAGCAAATCAGATGGTGATGGAAATGCGGCATATTATCATCAAATAATTCGTAGCGCGAACGCCCATCTCCGAAATCCAACTTCTTTAACAAGCCGAGTTCCACGAATAAATCGAGCGTACGATATACCGTCGCCAAACCGATATCCGGCTGAATGACTTTGACCGCATTGTAGACATCTTCCGCGCTCATGTGATTTTCGTCGCTTTCCACAAACACTTTCAAAATATCCTGCCGCTGCGTGGTAAATTTATACTTGTGTTCTTTGATCTTTTCGCGCAACGTCCGCATAATTTCATTTTGTCGCATGTCGAAATCCTTTCTGTTAACTACGTGCGATTTCTCTGTACTTGTTGTAATACCACATATGCTTGGTAATGACCTTCAACACGGCGAGTGTCGGTACGGCAAGCATCATGCCGAACACGCCGAGAACGGCGCTTCCCAAAAGAACGCCGGCGATAATCGCGACCGGGTGAATCTCAATGACGTTGCCCATGAGTTTCGGCATTAAGATATGACCGTCAAATTGCTGCACGACGATGTAGAAGATCAGTACTTTTACGGCGAGTGAGCCGCTGATGGTCAGCGCCAACAAAAGGGCCGGAATCGCGCCCACGATTGGACCGACGATCGGCACCAATTCCACGATTCCCGCGAGCAGCGCGATGACCAAAGGATACGGAACTTCCAGCCACCACATGCCGACAAACACCATGCTGGCGATCGCCACGCACAAGATCAACTGACCGCGAATATAGGCGCTCAGGATATGATCCGTTTCCTGCACCAGATCCATAATATGTTGACGATACTCCATCGGGAACAATCCGGCGAAAATGCGTTTGAATGTGCTGCCCGCTTTTAACATGTAAAACGTAATAATCGGCACGACGACCAGTTCGACCAAAGTGCCGGTAAATGCAATCACGGCGAAGATACCGTTTTTCGCAACATCAATCAAGTAGTTACCCGCACGCACCAGCGAGTCATTGATCATCTCCTGCGCTTCCGGCGGGATGAAGTCAATATAGCGCGCCTGCAAATACTGCATGGTTTCTAAAAGTTGCGACGTCAACGACGGAATCTGCAATACAAAGCCTTCAAATTGATGCCAGAACGGCACGAAAATACTGCGCGCCAGAATGGTCATCACCGCGATAAATACCAAGAACGCAATGATAATGGCAATATCGATGGGGAACCGGCGCCAGCGCAATTTCTCCGCCATTTTCATCTGAAAATCGACGAGCGGTCGCAAGATCAGGCACAAAAAGAGGCCGATCAAAAACGGTACGACAATCCACGGCACATAGTAAACGGTTAAAGCGACGGCCGTCACAAGGACAATGCGCAGCCAAAATTGCGCATCGCGTTTCAAAGGTACTACATTCACTGTTTTTTCATGTTCAGAAACGGGTTGCATCTTTTTTCTTCTCCGATCGTAGTCGATGGTCCGTGTCCGGATAAAACCACGGTGGCATCGGCCAAAGATAATAATTTTTCTTCAATACGGGTAATTAATTGCGACATCGAGCCGCCCGGAAAATCCGTGCGCCCGATCGAGCCTTGAAACAGAGCGTCACCGACAAATACCACTCCCGGTTCGGCGGCGTAAAAGCTGATGCCGCCGGGCGTGTGGCCCGGTGTCTCCAAAACCTCAAGTCGGATATCATCCAAGACGACGGTATCGCCCTCCGTCAGAAATTCTTCCGCCGGCTGCGCCTTCACGCTTTGGTATTGGTAAGCCGATAAATTCAGTTTCGGATCGCTCAAATAGGCTTGATCCGCCTGATGCATCGCCACCGGTACATCCGGGTACAACGCGCGCAGTTCTTCTAATGCTCCGATATGATCGGCATGACCATGAGTCAGCAGAATTTTTTTCAATTGTAAATCAAATTTCGTCAGCGCTTTTTGGATCTCTTTGGCTTCCGCTGCCGGATCGATGACGATCGCATGCTTGGTCGCTTCTGAAAACAGAATATAGCAATTGGTCG
>NZ_CABSTC010000062.1:0-6630 GCF_902480485.1 uncultured Negativicoccus sp.
CATATTTCATCGCGCCAGAAGGAACGCTCACCGAAGAAACTAAAAAAGCGCTCACCGATGTCGTCGTGTTTCCGCCGGGAAATCCGCCCGCCGAATACGTCGAAGCGTGTCGCAGCGGCGTGGAAATCGCCGCGCGAACGCTGGCGAAAGGAGAGTACGATGTCGTGATCTTGGATGAAATCAATGTCGCGTTGCATTTCGGCTTGGTCACGCGGGAGGATTGCGAAGCGCTGATCGCCGCTAAACCGGTCGGCACCGAGCTTGTTTTCACCGGTCGTAAAGCGCCGCAATGGTTAGTTGACCGCGCGGATCTTGTGACCGAAATGCGCAACGTGAAACATTACTATGACGCCGGTGTCGCGAATCGTCGCGGCATCGAAGACTGAAGGAGTGGGGAAAGATGGAAATAGTGACCACGATCCTTTGGGCGCTGCTTGCACTGATTATCCTCATTCTTGTCGTATTGCTGATTTTTTTGTGGCAGCGCGTTCATTATGAATTCGCCGTGCAGAAATATGAGGGCATGGCGACCCGCGTCAAAATCGATTGGGCGTGGGAGCTTTTAGCGGCGCAGGCGCGATATGACAGCGGCGCCGGACTTTTCTGGGAAGTGAAATGGCCGTTCGGCGGCATGAATTCGCACCCGGAATCTAAAGCGGAAGGCATCGAAGCGCGGGCCAAACAAATGGAAGAACAGGCCAAAGAAGGTAAACAACGGCGCAAAAAAGCAAACGAAGACGCGGAAACGATCCGTCAAAAAGCGGCCGAACGAGCCGAAGCCGCTAAAGCCGATGCCGATTACTACGCGGAAGAAGAACGGCTGCGTAAAAAAACGGATCCCGATGTCGCCGCCGAATGGGATCGTCTGGAGCGTGAAGCCGAACGCCATCGCGAACGGCAGGAAGCGCGCGACGAGGACGACAAAGCGAAGCCGCAACCGGGCGTAAAAGACTATCTCGGATTGGTCCGTTACGCCTTGGCGCAAGATATTTTACAACCGTTGGCAACGTATCTTTCCCGTTTATGGGGGCGAGCCAAACCGCGTTACGCGGAAGGCGAAGCGACGGTCGGTTTGGCGGATCCGTACACGCAAGGTCTTTTGATGGGCGCCATGTATGCGTCGCTGCCCGCGCTTGCTTCGCGTACCGGATTTGTCTTTAACGAAGAAGTTGTCGAAGGTCGCTTTCGCACCGGCGGCGGCATTCGACCGCTGGCTGTTGTTTGGGATTCTCTGCGACTTGTCTGTGCGGCACCGGTCCGCAAGACCGCATGGTACTACTGGCGTCACGTCATCAACAAGGAGGAATAACAATGGAAACGAAGAAAACGAACGAACCGATGGCAACGTACACGAGTGACAAAATCGAGGCGTTGTTCCAGAGCTTCAAACACATGATCTCGGTGGAAACCGTCGTTGGCGAAGCGGTACATATCGGAGACACCACGCTCGTGCCTTTTGTCGACGTGGCATTCGGCTTCGGTACCGGCGGCGCCGGAACGAAAGGCGACGGCGCGGGCGGCGGCGGCAAAATGACACCGACTGCGATTCTTGTCATCAAGGGCGACCGCGTGGAACTCTTCTCCGTGAAAGACGGTAACAAGAGCGGCGCCTTTGAAAAATTGCTCAACATGGTGCCGGAAATTATCGACAAAATGCGCAAAGACAAATTTATTTACATTAAGGAAGACGACGAACTCCATCCTTGAGTTCTCACGCGCCCCTAATTTGCGCGCTGTATCCTCATACGTTACAATATACGCAAGGCATAATGCCCAAAGGAGGCACGAATGAAACAAAAAATGATAGCGCTCGCGCTTACCGGAGTGTTCGCATGCGGCACGATGCTGACCGCGGCGGCAGCCGGTATCGGCTACGTGAATCAGCAGGCTCTGATGCAGGCGCATCCGCGCATGATGAAAGCCCAGTTGACGCTGAAAGCGGAAACGCAAAAACAGCAGCAGAAGTTTGACAAAGAAGTTGTCAAACTGAAAGACGATAACGCGAAACGCGATCTCTACATGAAATTGCAGAGAGAATTATCGGAAAAAGAACAGGAACTGATAGGACCGATCATGCGAGATGTTCAAAAAGCGATCGAAAAAACCCGTCAGGAAAAAGGCTTGGACGCCATTCTGGATCGTGACGCGGTAGTGGCCGGCGGCCAAGACGTGACCGTAGACGTGCAGAAAAAATTTTAAGTCGTAACATAAAAAACACCTCATACGAGGTGTTTTTTTGTGCCGCGAAAGGTTTACGGCAAGCGGCAACCTTTTCGCAACATAAAGAGTGATTGTCAGTCGGCGGTGGAAATTACCGCACGACGTGCGGATTCGGAAAATTTTTCTAAGCGGGCGGTCGCCATTGTTTGCGCGCGGACTTGGCGGAAATTTGGAGCAATCATACGACCGCGACAAAAATTACGCACGTACGGATTTCGCATCCGACTTTACATAAAAATGATCTGTGCTATACTGAACAACGGAGATAGTATTCGCTTGAAACTATACTCATTTTGACCCGTAGTTCATGCCCTTCGTAAGTAGTCATGGGCGCTTTTCGAGCGCGCATGATTTTTTTATTGCAAGGGGGGAACCAATGACGATTTCCATGTTAAAGGGAAAAATCCACCGGGCCACCGTAACCCAGGCGGAATTGGATTATGTAGGAAGTATTACGGTAGACAGCGCATTATTAGAAGCCGCCGGTATTCAAGAATACCAGGCAGTGCAGATCGTGGACGTGAATAACGGCCAACGTTTCAGCACGTATACCATTGCCGGTGAAGCCGGCAGCGGCGTGATTTGCTTAAACGGCGCAGCCGCCCGCTGCGTCAGTGTCGGAGATAAAGTAATTATCATGGCGTACGCCGATCTCACACCCGAAGAGGCGTCACAGCACCGACCGACCGTCGTATTTGTAGAGGAAGACAACCGTATTCATCGCGTAACCGATTACGAACAGCACGGCAGGTTAAGCGACCAGGCATAGGACTGCGGGGTCAAAAGAGGCTATCTTCCAATCTACTGAAAAGGACGGATATCCATGCAAATTTGTACTACCGTTGCCGAGGTGCGCGCCTTAGTCGACGCCTGGCACAAAGAGGGAAAAACCGTCGGTCTCGTGCCGACGATGGGCTTTCTGCATGAAGGCCATGAAAGTTTGATTCAAAAAGCGGTCGCGGAAAATGACTGCGTAGTCGTTTCCGATTTTGTCAATCCGACGCAGTTCGGACCGCAGGAAGATTTGGAAGCGTATCCGCGCGATTTCGCGCAGGATCAAGCGCGTTGTGAAAAAAACGGCGCCGCGGCGATTTTTCATCCGACGCCGGAAGAGATGTACCACGATCCGGCGGCGTATGTCAATATCGAGGGATTGTCGTCGACATTGTGCGGCAAGTCGCGCCCGATTCATTTTCGCGGTGTGTGCACGGTCGTCAGTAAATTATTTAATATTGTCCGGCCGGAGCGGGCGTACTTTGGTGAGAAAGACGCCCAGCAATTAGCAATTATTCGCAAGATGGTCACGGATTTGAATTTTCCGGTGACGATTGTCGGTTGCCCGATCGTGCGTGAAGAGGACGGTTTGGCGAAATCGTCCCGCAACACGTATTTGAGCGCGGCGGAACGTCGCGCCGCGTTGTGCCTTTCGCAAGCGGTGAAACAAGGACAGCAAACGATCGCGCCGAAGATGGCGGCCGCCGATGTGTTGCAGCCGATGCGCGAGATTCTGGAAAACGAACCGCTCGCCCGTGTGGATTATTTGGAAATGGTGGACGCGCAAACCATGCAACCCGCAGATCGCGTTGACAGGGCTGTTTTGGTCGCGATGGCCGTGTATATCGGCAAAACGCGTCTCATTGATAATTTCTCGTTCGATCCGGCAGGTGCGCGATGAAAACTATCGTGAAGATCACCGGCGCGCTCACGCGTTACATCGGCGCCATCATCATCATTTTCACGGCGTGGGCATTTTTACAACCGGAATTATTCGGTTGGGCGGTACAGTATACCGCTTGGTTTTTAGGCGCGGCGATGTTCGGCATGGGGCTTTCCATTCACGCCGAAGATTTCGCCGTCGTGTTCGCCCGTCCGCGGGAAGTGCTTTTGGGCGTGGCGTTGCAGTATACGGTGATGCCGGTCGCCGCGTGGGCGTTGGCGGCCGGCTTGGGATTGCCGACAGACTTGGCGCTCGGCGTCATTTTGGTCGGTTGCTGCCCGGGCGGCACGGCGAGTAACGTCATTACGTACATCGCCGGCGGCGACGTCGCGCTTTCGGTCGGCATGACGATCGTCTCGACGCTTTTGGCGCCGCTGGCCACGCCGTTCTTGGTGTTCGGTCTCGCCGGTGCGTGGGTCAATGTTTCGCTTTGGGCGATGATTATTTCCGTCGTCAAAGTGGTCTTGATTCCGGTCCTGCTCGGTCTTTTGCTGCACACGCTGTTCCGTTCCAAAATCAAACCGGTACAGGATGTTTTCCCGTTGGTTTCGGTCGCGGCGATCGTTTTCATCATCGCCGGTATCGTGGCGGTGAACCGCGAAAAAGTGTTGACGAGCGGTCTGATTGTGATTGGTTTAGTGGCGATTCACAACCTGGTCGGTCTCGGCCTCGGCTACTTGGCCGCGCGGCAGGCGAAAGCGTCGTACGCCAAAACAACGGCGATCGCGATCGAAGTCGGCATGCAGAACAGCGGTCTTGCGATTGCGCTCGCGACGGCGAACTTCGCGGCCAACCCGTTGGCGACTTTGCCCGGCGCGATCTTCAGCGTCTGGCACAATATTTCCGGCTCGCTCTTTGCCAGCTATCGTCGTCGGGAAGAACCGGATACAGCAAAGGATTCGGTCGAACAGTTGCCTTTGGAAACACAGTAAACCATATAAAAAAGACTCTCCGCGGAGAGTCTTTTTTGTTGCGTTCATTCAGATGAACATCGGATACACGAAAATTTGAATCAAGCGCGCGATACCGACGTAGATTGCGAACGCGGCGGCAATGTGCAGCACATGAAATTTTTTATTTTGCGGCTGCGGTCGATCCGGCAGCCAAATCAAGAAAATCGCGTACGCGAGTGACAGAATCGGCACGAGCATGATGTACACGTATTCCACCGGCCGACCGACGCGACTGAGACGCATGCCGACGGCGAAGAAAAGAATTGCCACGCCGATGTTGCCGATGAGATTTAGGGGGAAGGATGTGGGGATAAGATCCATGAACGTCATTGCGCCCATTACGACACCTGTGATAAGACCGCAGATATATGTCGTGCGGCCGAAGCCGTTTTGATAATCCGATTGGGTAGCCATATATACCTCTTTTCAAAATATCAGCGAGCGTCTTCGCCCACTTTGGTAAAATGCAACGCATGGTAGCCGCACAACGCGAGCAACAAGCACGCGCCGATAAAATACGACAGCAGCGGCGGCCAGCTTCCGTACATGCCGTACAACGCGCCCACGCCGACCGGTCCGATCGCCGCTAAAAGATACGCGATCGCCTGACCGACGCCGGAAAGGCGCGACGCGATCAGAGGGTTCGCGGCGCGTACCGCGAAGGCGAGCATGCACAGACTGAACGTGGCGCCGGCGGCCAGCGCGATCCAAATGATCGCCGCCGTCAACCACAGTGACGTTTGCGCGGCAAATACGAAATAAAAACCCGTAAGATATATCAGACCCGCCGCCGCGCCGTAGTGACGGCGATAGCGCCCCTGCGCCAAAAGCGGCGTCAAAAGGGAAGCGGGCAAACTGATCAGCTGAAACAGAAACGAATAGTAACCGCCGAGCGCCATATCGTAACCTTTCGCGACGACCCAATACGGCAACCACGTGACCAGCGAAAAATAGACCAGAGATTGCAAACCCATAAACAACGCGACCCACCACGCTGCATAGTGGGAAAAGACCGCGCGAATGGAAAGCTCTTTATGCGCACGCGCCGTCGGTCGCCGATTCGGTAATGAAAACCACAGTCCCGCGCCCACCACCGCCGTCGCCGCCCAGGAGGCGCACACGAGTTGCCAGCCGTAATGCGCGGCGAGCGGAATCACAATCGCATTGCTGACGGCATTCATACCGTTCATCGCGACGACAAAAATACCGGTCGCCAGCGCCGTATGTTTGGGATACCAAGCTTTGGTGAGCGTCGGTAAAAGCACATTGCCGATCGCGACGCCCGCCGAAAGCAGCACGGTTCCGGCAAAGAGACCGGTGATGCCCGCGTACGAACGCAGGACGACGCCTAGCGCCAACAACACCATCGCGCCGCCGAACAGTCGCGTCATGCCGCAGCGGGGGATCCAGTTGCCGACAAAAGGCGATACCGCCGCAAATACCAGCAGCGGCAGTGTCGTCAGCATCCCGATCGTCGCGTGCGACAGACCGAAGTGCGCCTGCAACACCAGCAACAACGGCGTCAGCATCAAAAACGAAGCGCGTAAATGCAGCGTGCTCCAACCCAATACCACGCCATGTTGTAAATTCATTTTACACCCCTTAATCGATACCTCTATCGTATAAAAGCGCGGGCATTCTGTCAAACATAGTGGAAGTCTCGCGACACAAGAATAAAAATTTGAATTTACGTGGAATTTTTGCGAAATTTTCACATAGTTAAAAAATAGAAATAAATGC
>NZ_CABSTC010000063.1:0-6356 GCF_902480485.1 uncultured Negativicoccus sp.
GCTCGTATCGACGATCATGCCGTTTGCCTGCATCCACTCGACAAATTCCCAGCCGCGGGCTTTAAGCCCTTTGTCTTTGCCCTCTGTCCCGTTCGGAAAGGCCAATTCATTTTCATAGTTCCAAGTCAATGTGACCAGTCGCACGCCGTCCTCAGTAAACGCCTTTTTCAGTTTTTGCAAATCACCGCCAAAAACCCCGCCTTCCTCTACGGAAAGCAATGCGCCGATGATGCGATCACGACGGCAGGCTTCCAGGTCTGCAAGCGTACGAACCTGGCGTACTTTATCACCATATTTTTTGATGTTCGCCAAAAACGTATCCCGCATTTCACTATAACGAACATACGCATCGGGATGTTCTTCCAAATCCACAAAAATCGCAAAGTCCTGCAGTAAATAATTTGACTTTTGCAACTTCTGCAAGTCGATATTCCAAACATTTTTATGCAAATCGCCGCCGGCAGGTACGTCCAACAGCTTCATCAATGTATCACAATGCAAATCGATGATCATTTCGACTCAACTCCTTTTGGCTTTTGTTTCTCTTTGGCCATCAACGTTTCCAGTTCCGCCATAAAATCCTTCAAACCGCTGAACCGACGGTAAACGGATGCGAAACGAATATACGCTACCGGATCCAGATCGCTCAACTTCGCCAGAACCACTTCACCCAGTTCTTCCGAGGAAATTTCCTGCACCAGGCGATTGCGCAGCTCCCGCTCCACAGAAGCCACCAATTCTTTTATTTGCTCCACACTGACTTCCCGTTTTTCACAAGCACGCATCAATCCGCGTAACAGTTTGTCACCGTCAAACATTTCTCGATGCCCGTCACGTTTAATCACCATCAGCGGCGCTTCTTCGACCAGTTCATACGTGGTAAAGCGTCGATGACAGGATAAGCATTCCCGTCGCCGACGAATGGCATTTCCATCGTCCGTCACACGCGAGTCAGTTACTTTTGTATCAGCATGTTGGCAAAATGGGCATTTCATTTTGGTTCCCCCTTTACCCATATGGGATAATGCTTTCGATAATGAATGTCCAGATATCGTATTTATTATAGCATGCATACCAAAAATAGCGGCAGGTATAGTTCCTGCCGCTATTTTTTAAACCACGATATTAACAATTTTTTGCGGCACAACGATCACTTTGCGAATCGCTTTGCCGTCGATAAATTCTTGCACCCTCTCATGAGCGAGTGCTTTTGTTTCGATTTCTTCTTTCGTAGCGGCCACTCCCACCTGAATGGTGGCGCGAACCTTGCCATTCACTTGCACGGCAAGTTCCACTTCATCCACCACCAGTGCCGTCGGGTCCACTTCCGGCCACGAGGCCTCATGTACGCTCTTTTCCTGCTCGCCCAGTGCCTGCCAGAGCTCTTCCGCGATATGCGGTGTGAACGGTGCCAACAAAATCACCAAATCTCGCAGTACTTCACGGCGCAAACCGTCAGGTATATCATTGACCCGTTCGGCGTAATCATGCAAGGCGTTTACCAGTTCCATGATCGCGCTGATGGCAGTATTGAAATTGTAACGACCGTCCAAATCGGTTGTCACTTTTTGGAGTACCCGATGGGTTTCACGACGCAAATCTTTATCTTCCGAGGTCAATTTACGTTCCTGTGTCGGCATTTCCAAGTAGCGTCCCACAATGCGCCAAACACGATTCAAAAAGCGGAAAGCTCCTTCTACGCCGCGATCGCTCCATTCCAAGTCACGTTCCGGCGGAGCGGCAAAAAGAGTAAAGAGCCGTGCCGTATCGGCACCGTACTGAGCGACCAATTCTTCGGGCGAAACCACATTGCCTTTTGACTTGGACATCTTGCTGCCGTCTTTCAACACCATGCCCTGCGTCAGTAATTTATCAAACGGTTCAACCGCTTCCGTCATACCGGCATCATGCAATACTTTCGTAAAGAAGCGGGAGTATAAAAGATGCAAAATCGCATGTTCAATGCCGCCGATATACTGATCGACGTTCATCCAGTAATTAGCCTTATCTTTACTGAACGGTTCCTGATCGTTTTGCGGATCCGTATAGCGCAGGAAATACCACGAAGAGTCGATGAACGTATCCATCGTATCGGTTTCGCGACGAGCCTTTTCACCACACTTCGGACACGCCGTAAATAAGAATTCTTCATTTGTTTCCAGCGGAGATACTGCCGCCTTACTATTGAAATCCACATCAGTCGGCAAGCGTACCGGCAAATCTTCCTTGGGTACGGGCACCATGCCGCAATGCGGGCAGTAAACGACCGGAATCGGCACGCCCCAATACCGTTGACGGGAGATCAGCCAATCACGCAACCGGTAGTTGACATGGGCTTCGCCGATTCCTTGTTCCTGCATTTTTTTCGTAATCTTGCGACGAGCCTCTGCACTGGCTAAACCGTTAAATTCGCCGCTGTTGATCAAAATACCGTCTTCCGTATAAGCATCATCAAGTTTTTCAGCTATCCTATCCGATGTATCTTCGCTTATGACAACATGTACCGGCAAATTATATTTGCGGGCAAAGAGAAAGTCGCGTTCATCATGCCCCGGTACACCCATCACAGCACCGGTACCGTAGTCCACTAATACATAATTGGCCACCCAAATCGGCACCTCTTCACCGGTTAAGGGATGAATCGCATAACCGCCGGTAAAAAGGCCGACTTTTTCGACATCTTCCGAAGTACGGTCGAGCTCGTTGACGTTTCGCATTTCTTCGACGAATTGGCGAACCGCATCAGCTTCTTTTTTGCCTTCAATAATTTTCTCGACTAACGGATGTTCCGGTGCTAACACTACGTAGGAAACACCGTACACGGTATCGACACGTGTGGTATATACGGAGATGGTTTCCTCCGGCAACTCTTTCACGCCGAATTTAAATTCGGTACCTTCGCTGCGCCCGATCCAATTTTTTTGCATCGTTTTAACGCGTTCCGGCCAGCCATTAAGGAGTTCCAGATCATTCAACAGACGATCTGCGTACGAAGTAATTTTTAAGAACCATTGCGAAAGATTTTTCTTTATTACCGGCGTATCACAACGCCAGCAGCAGCCGTCCACTACCTGTTCATTCGCCAGTACGGTCCCACAATGTTCACACCAGTTGACTTTCGCTTCTTTTTTATACACAAGACCGCGGTTCATGAAGAGTAAAAACAGCTCCTGCGTGAACCGATAGTAGTCCTCGCTGCAAGTCGTGACCTCCCGATCCCAGTCATAGGAAAGTCCTAATTTGTTTTGCTGCTTTTTCATGTTTTCAATGTTGCTGTATGTCCACTTTGCCGGATGAATGTTGCGCTGGATCGCCGCATTTTCGGCCGGCATGCCAAACGCATCCCAGCCCATCGGATGAAGCACATTGTAACCGCGCATCGTCATAAAACGAGCAATCACATCACCGATCGCGTAGTTGCGTACATGTCCCATGTGCAAATTCCCCGACGGATAAGGAAACATTTCGAGCACATAATATTTTTCTTTTTCCGCATCGGCATGCGTATGAAAGGCATCCGTTGCATGCCATGTATCCTGCCACTTTTTCTCAATCTCTGCAGGATTGTACTTATCGTTCATGGAATTTCCTCCCGTTCATTTCTCAGTTTATTAATTACTTATTATATATTTTAATGAACGTTTACGCCAATAAAAATATACAAAAAAAGAGCTTTCGGCAAGCTCTTTTTTTCCGCCCTGTTATTCCCGCGGTAAGGTATCTTCTGTCCCTTGTTGCGGTTGCTGTTGCATAAGGCTTTCCCGATTTTTACGCAACGAATCAAGCGTTCCTTCCATGTTCTCTTCGACGTATTTCAAAACATCGGTCGCATACTCAAGAGCGTTTTGCTGCATAGTGTCCGCGGTTTGGTTCGCATTCGCGATAATTTCATTGGCGCGCTCTTGGGCATTTTTCACAAGCTCGCTTTCTTCCGTGATTTTAGCGATATAATCTTTGGCCTGCGCAATAATCGTTTCCGCCTGTTTTTGTGCATCCATCATCACACGTTCTTTATCGGCAACGATACGCTTGGCGTTCTCCAATTCATTGGGCAACGAGCTGTTGATCGCGTCAATGATGCGCGCCACCTCGTCCTGATCGACAAGACGTTTGTTTGTTAACGGAACTTCTCTACCATTCATTACTACATAATCAAGCTCTTCCAGCAATTTGCGTGTATCCATGAATACCACTCCTTTATTTGGCAACCGCCAATTTTTCTTCCAGTGCGGTTAATACACATGGCGGTACCAACCGCCCCACGTCACCGCGAAACATGGCCAACTCTTTGATTCCCGAAGAGCTGATAAACGAATATTCACCGCGCGTCATCATAAAAACCGTTTCAATTTCCGGATCCTGATCTTTCAATAATAACGCCCGCTGGAATTCATATTCAAAGTCGCTGAATGCCCGCAACCCGCGAATGATTAAGCGCGAGTCACGTTGACGCACGTAATCGTTGAGTAAGCCGGAGAACGCATCCACTTCTACGTTCGGAATATGAGTCGTTGCTTCTTTCAGCAAAGCTACCCGTTCTTCCATCGAAAACATCGGTTTCTTGCCGGGATTCACAAAGACCGCAACAATCAGTTTGTCGACCAATTGTGCACTGCGTTCAAAAATGTCCACATGGCCTTTTGTGACCGGATCAAAACTGCCCGGGCAGATTCCCACTCGCATGCAATTATCCTTCTTCCCTTTCTACCACCAAATAGGTCACCATAGTACCGCCGTAATGTTTCTGCCGCCAGAGCCGATAACCTTTAGGTATCTCCAAGTTTTCTTCCCGTGCCTGTTCAACAACAACTACGCTGGTAGGCTGCACGAGTCGCGCACGGAGCAATTCCCACAGTACAGGTTCCACCAAACCGCGTTGGTAGGGCGGATCGAGAAAAACATAGTCAAACGGTTGATTCTGCGGCAAGTTCGCCAATGCCGATTCGACGCGTTGTTCACGTACTTCGATCTGTGAAGAAAAGTCGCAAACCTCCGCGTTTTGACGAATCACCGCAGCAGTTTTCTCATCTACGGCGCAAGCAAATTCCGCTCCGCGACTTAACGCTTCCAGCGCCATGGCGCCGGTGCCCGCATATAAATCAAGCACGCGTGTTTCCAGTAAACCTATGTTGGCCAGCGTATTGAAGATCGCTTCGCGCACCCGATCTTGTGTCGGGCGCGTCGCCATCCCCTTCGGCGCCGCCAATTTATGTCCGCGTCTGGTGCCACCAATGATTCTCATATACCCTCGATAGTTACATTGTATTATAACATTGGTATTTTCAAATTACAAAATAACAGGCTCTTGATGCTCTTCTTTTTTTGCCCGTGTCATCAGGTTTTGCAATGCGTTTTGCAATGAACTTTCTCCGGAAAGCACTCGATATACCTGCTCGGTAATCGGCATTTCAATACCTTCCCGCTGCGCCACAGGATATACGATATGAGTGCTTCGGATGCCTTCCACCACTTTTTTTGTTCCCTGTGTGATCTGCGTTTCCGTCAAGCCTTGCGCCAATGCTCTGCCTGCTTCATGATTGCGGCTGTGTTTACTCGTACAGGTTACGATCAGATCGCCCATGCCGGAAAGTCCAAACAAGGTTTCATTGCGCGCTCCGAAATGCACTGCATAGCGCACGATTTCCGCTAAGCCGCGAGTAATCAAAGTCGCACGTGTATTGTCCCCGTAACCGACGCCATCGACCGCGCCGGCAGCAAGTGCAATAATATTTTTCAGTGCACCGCCGTACTCCACCCCGATAATATCCGTGCTGTAATATGCTCGCAAATGCGGCAACATGTAGACATCCTGTGCTCGCATAGCGGTTTCCTTGCGGGCAGCAGCGACCACGGTGGCCGCCGGCAATAAACGCCCGACTTCTTCCGCGTGATTCGGTCCCGAAATCACGGCGATTTCGTTCGTCACCCCAGCCAATGCGGCGGTTATATCTTCCGATAAACGTCCCCCGCTCGGTGACAAACCTTTCGCTGCTGAAATGACCAATGCGTTTTCAGTGAGCCATGGGCGAATTGCCTCCGCCATTGTCCCTATCGCTTTCGACGGGGTCGCCAGCACGACTACATCCGCATTTGTCACTGCCTCTTCCAAATCCGCGGTAATTTTCACTTGATTTGGGAGCAACACGCCCGGTAAATATGCCGCGTGTTGACGAGTTTCCGTCATTTCCGCAACCGTTTCAGCGTTTCGTGCATATAAGCATACGTCCGGATGCGCTTCGGCAAGCGATCTTGCCATCGCAATGCCCCATGCACCTGCACCTATCATGGCTATCTGCACAATATCACCTCGTATTATCTTATTTTGTTTTACGCCGGCGTTTTAATTTTGCGCGTTC
>NZ_CABSTC010000064.1:0-6276 GCF_902480485.1 uncultured Negativicoccus sp.
CGGCGTCTTCGAAGTACGGGACACGCCGATAATAACAATATCGGCTTTTAAAAATCCGGCCGGATTTTTACCGTCGTCATATTTAACCGCGAATTCGATGGCTTCCACTTTTTTGAAATATTCCTGATCGAGCTTGTGAACCATGCCCGGTTGCATGCGCGGTTTGGTTCCTGCAATCGTTTCGACCGCACGCAACATCGGTCCCATAATATCGACCGAGGTCACCTTGTATTGGCGGGCGATCTCTTCAAAACTGGAACGCAATTCTTCCGAGACGATCGTATGACAAATGATGCCTTCATTCGCCTGCGCTTCGCGCACCGCATCTTCCACCTGCTCTATCGTGCGGATATACGGTACCCGAATGATGTCGATATCTTCCTTGTCAAACTGACTGATCGTGGCACGTGCGACATTTTCCGCCGTTTCGCCCAATGAATCCGAAAGCACATAGATTGTCGGTACTTTCATTTTTTCACTCCTCTTCCCTTGCCACGCCCGATATCCACCAACAAACGAGTCATCCCCGTCTTGGAAATACGGCCGCGCACCTGATAGATTTTTTCGCCCGCCTTGTCCGTGACATCGACTACCGGCAGACAGTCCACCTCGTAATCAATCATTTTTTGGGCCGCCGATAACACGTCGTCATTCATTTCCACATAAATCAGACGACTGCTGGACGTCATGACCAACCGTACTGGCAGGGTAGTGAGTTCCCGTTTGCCCATGGCCGCTTTGAGGAGGTCTTTACGTGAAATAACCCCCGCCAACTCCTGTTGCGTGCCGACAAATAAAGTTCCTACGTCTTCCGTAAACATCGTCACGATCGCATCGTAGGCGGACGCATCTTGAGGCACCATGACCGGCTGTGATAAACATTGCGAAACCGTCATCGAACGGATTTCATCGGCCAAAAGATTGTCCGATTCATTTCCGATATAGAAGTAGCCCATCTTCGGCCGCGCGTCTAAAATCCCCAGCATCGTTAAAATCGCAAGATCACTGCGCAACGCTGCGCGCGTTACCGAAAGACGTTTTGCAATCGCATGCCCCGAGATCGGTCCGTCCGCACGCACCATTTCGGCAATTTTTTCCTGTCTCTCCGAAAGTTCTATCGTTCTCACCACCTGACTCTATTATACAAAAAATGCCCCGTTACGGGGCATTTTTTTATTACCATTTAAGTTCTTCCTGATTGGCCTGGCGACCCTTGCCGGTCACCGCATCCAACAAAATGCGTTGTTCCAGTTGCGCGACCATTTTCTTGGTCGCTTTGACCATATCCGGGTTAACCGATACGGAATCGATGCCCTGGCTGATCAGGAATGCCGTAAAGTCAGGATATACCGACGGCGCTTGCCCGCAGATCGAAACGGTTTTACCGTCACGATGCGCCGCTTCGATCAAGTGTCGAATGGCACGACGTACTGCCAGATTGCGTTCATCGTAAATGTGCGAAACGGTGTCGTTGTCGCGATCGCAACCGAGTATCAGCATCGTGAGATCGTTCGAACCGATCGAGTAGCCGTCCACAAATTCATTAAACTGATCCGCCAAAATAATATTGGAAGGAATTTCCGCCATCAGCCAAACTTTGAAGTCCGGGCCGCGGCGCAAGCCTTCGGCCGCCATCAAATCGGTGATAATGCGAGCTTCTTCCACTGTACGGCAGAACGGAATCATCACATTCAAATTCTTGAAGCCGTATTCTTCACGTACTTTGCGGACCGCCGCCAATTCCAATTTGAATGCTTCGATATAGGTGGGGTCGTAGTAACGGGACGCGCCGCGCCAGCCTAAGAGCGCGCTCGGTTCATGCGGTTCATATTTGTCGCCGCCTTTGAGGTCGCGGTATTCGCTCGATTTGAAATCGCTGAAACGCAAGGTTACCGGACGCGGTGCCATCGCCTGGCACACTTTACGGATGCCGTCCGCCAAACCGTCGACCACGCGTTCCGGGTGACCGATTTCGATCAGGTACAGCGGATGTTCATGAATGAACGTGGTCCAGATAAATTCTTCGCGCATCAGACCGATGCCGTCGCACGGCAACTGTCCGTGTTTTTCTGCCAAGTCCGGATCGCCGAGGTTCATGTATACTTTCGTGCCGGTCGGCGGGAAATATTCCGCCGCCACCGCGGTCTGTTCCGTTGCTTGCGGTTGTTTGACGAGGTCTTCAATCAGGCCGTCATAGACGATACCGTTCGTCGCATCCACCGTAATCATCGCGCCGTCCTGAATGGTTTCCGTGGCGGCGTCACCGCGACTTTGCGTACCGACGATACAAGGAATGCCCAATTCGCGGCTGACGATCGACGCGTGGCAGGTCATGCCGCCCGCATCGGTAACAATCGCTTTTGCTTTCTTCATGGCCGGAACCCAGTCGGGAGCGGTCATTTTCGTGATCAGAATTTCGCCTTCGTTGAACGTATCAATCAGCGACGGGTCCAAGATGACGTGCGCTTTACCGCCGACGCGTCCCGGGCTGGCCGGTAAGCCTTTCAAGAGCGGCTTGCGATCTGTCGCATAATTGGTTTCCGCCGGTTCATTCTGTTTCTTTTCTTTATTCTTTTTCGACCAAACGGTTTCCGGACGCGCCTGGAGAATCTTGATCGAGCCGTCGCGTTCATCGACGCCCCATTCGATATCCATGTAGCAGCCGTAGTGTTTTTCAATCGCCAATGCATAGCGCGCGAGTTCTACGACCTGTTCGTCGGAAATAACTTGCTGTTTCGCTTTTTCCGGATCGACGTTTTGTTCGATAACGCCGCTGCCCGGTTTACGCGTGAGCATAATCGGTTTTTCGTTGATATGTTTTTCCGTAATCGTGAGATCCTGTTTGTTGACAAGGAAGCTGTCCGGCGTTACCGTACCCTGAACAACGTATTCGCCCAAGCCCCAAGCGCCTTCGATCATGATGTTCTGATCATTGCCGGTAGCCAGATCAACCGTAAACATAACGCCCGATGCTTCCGAGAATACCATCATTTGAACGACGGCCGAAAGCGCCACTTCGAGATGATCGAAGCCCTGTTTTACACGGTAATACACGGCGCGGTCGGTGAAGGTGGAAGCGTAGCATTCTTTAACGCGGGCAATTACTTCTTTTTTGCCTTTGACGTTCAAATAGGTATCCTGCTGACCGGCAAAGCTGGCGTCGGGTAAATCTTCCGCCGTCGCGCTGGAACGAACCGCTACAAACGGTGCCTTTTCGCCGACTTTTTGTGCCAGTTCATCGTAAGCATTGCCGATGGCGTCTTGCAATTCCTGCGGCATTTTTACGGCCATGATCGCTTCGCGAATTTGCGCACAAACATCACGCAGCTGCATCGAATCTTCGACGTCCGTCAAATTTTCGAGCAATTCTTTTACTTTATCATCCGCACCCGATTTTTCCATGAAGTAGCGATAGCCGTGTGCCGTTGTAGCAAAGCCGTACGGTACCGGTACCTTCGTCTGTGAGGTAAGTTCGCCCAAGGAAGAAGATTTGCCGCCGACTAAATCGACGTCCGAACGACGCAAGTCGTCAAACCAAAGTACATATGCTTTCTCTTTATCCATTTTGATCTCCTTTCAAAACCCGCGTATTAAAAGAGTATACTATATATCAAAGTCAAGTTTATAGTATATTCTATTTAAATTTCTGTCAAGTGTTATCCGTCGACTTTCAAGATTTGCATAGAGTTCGTTCCGATATCCTGTTTTTGCATACAAAAAAAGAGCTCATGCGAGCTCTTTTTGATTGTCATTTCAGCCTAAACGAATGCGACGATATTTACGTTTGCCGACTTGTAAAACATCATCATTTTGCAACGTGCAATTTTCTTCCATAACTTTTTCGCCGTTGACGCGAACAGATCCCTGTTGAATCATGCGTTTGCCTTCACTGTTGCTCGAGACCATACCGGCCGCATGCAACAATTGCGGCAACCAGACTTCACCCGCATCGATCGCAAGCTCTTCGATCTCACTCGGCAGATCGCGTTCCTGGAAAACGCGGACAAATTCCTGTTCCGCCGCTTCGGCCGCCGCGGCGCCATGGTACAGTTCGACAATCGTTTTGGCGAGCATCATCTTGGCATCGCGCGGATGAACGCTACCGTCTTTGAGCCCCTGCGCCAGCTGTTCCTGCTCTTCGCGCGGCATATCCGTCACCAACATGAAGTAGCGCGCCATCAATTCATCCGGAATCGACATCGCTTTGCCGTACATTTCTGTCGGCTCTTCATCGATACCGATGTAGTTGCCAAGGCTCTTACTCATCTTCTGTACGCCGTCCAAACCTTCCAAGAGCGGCATCGTGATAACGACCTGCGGTTCCATGCCCGTTTCGTTTTGCAGATGGCGACCGACAATCAGATTGAACTTCTGATCGGTACCGCCGAATTCGATATCCGCTTTGGTCGCGATCGAGTCGTAACCCTGCATCAGCGGATACATAAATTCATGCAGCGAAATCGGCCGTCCTTCGGTATAACGTTTTTGGAAATCATCGCGTTCCAACATGCGTGCGACCGTATATTTCGCTGCGAGCGTCAAAACGTCGGCAAAATTCATTTTACCGAGCCATTCGCTGTTGAAATGGACTTCCGTTTTATCGCGATCCAAAATTTTAAAAATTTGATCTTCGTACGTCTTCGCATTGGCCAAGACCTGTTCTTCCGTTAACGGTTTACGCGCCGCGCTTTTACCGCTCGGATCGCCGATACGGCCGGTAAAGTCGCCGATAATCAGAACGATCTGATGTCCCAAGTCCTGAAACTGTTTGAGTTTGCGCAAGACTACCGTGTGTCCGAGGTGAATATCCGGCGCGGAAGGATCCAAACCTAATTTAACCCGCAGCGGCGTATTCGTTGCAACGGCACGCTCCAATTTCTTACGTAATTCATCCAACGGCAAAATTTCCGCCGCTCCAAAACTCATTTGCGCTAACTGTTCTTCTACCGATTTCATCTGCTACCTCCACTACCATTGTTAAACTACTTCTGAGTAATATTATAACCGTTACATCTGTCCGCCCAATATCGACCGTTGCTCATTCGGATCGGTCTTACGCGCGGCATGCGCCAACACACCGTAACCGGCCAAAGCCGACAGAAGCGATCCGGCAAATATACCGATTTTAGCCTGATCTTGAAACGCCGGATTGACAAACGCCAACATCGTGACGAAAAGTCCCATGGTAAAACCAATTCCGCACAAAATGGAGCAACCGTACACATGCTCCCAACGAGCGCCGGTAAGCATGCCCACATAACCCGTTTTTACCAAACCGTAAAACGCGGCGAACACGCCGATCTGTTTACCGATGAACAAACCTAAGGCGATGCCGAGCACTACCGGATCCAAAAGGTCGCCCCAGTGGAACCCGTTGAAAGATACGCCGGCATTCGCGAATCCGAAGATCGGCAGGATGATGAAAAACACAGGTAAATGCAATGCTCCCATCCAGGAGTCGAGAATATGCATCACGCCGCCGGATTTCGTTTTCGCGGTCAGCGGAATCGTCAGAGCCAAAACGACGCCGGCAATCGTGGCATGCACGCCGGAACGCAGGAAGCAATACCATAAAATAGAACCCAATATAGCATACGGCACGGCGTTACCCACATTACGACGATTTAAAAATAACAGAATCGCCACAATAACCGCCCCCACCAAAAGATAGGTGAACGCCACTTCATTCGTATAAAAAAACGCAATAATTAAAATCGCCAGTAAATCATCAATAATCGCCAACGCCGTCAAGAAAATTTTAAGCGAACGCGGCACACGTTTTCCCAACAGCGCCAACACGCCTAATGCAAATGCGATATCAGTCGCCGCCGGAATCGCCCAGCCGTGCGCCGTATCACTTCCCAACGGGTTAAAGATGAGGTAAATCGCTGACGGAACGACTAAACCGCAAAAAGCGGCAATCCCCGGCAACATGCGTGCGGAACGCTCCCGCAAATCGCCCTCATAGATTTCACGTTTAATCTCCAGACCGACGTATAAAAAGAAAAACGCCATCAACAGATCATTGATCCAAAGTAAAGGTGTAAGTCCGCCGAAAGGCTGATTCAAAAAGCTGAAATAGGAAATCGCCAGCCCGCTATTCGCAACGATCAGCCCCAGTGCGGATGCGATCATCAGAAGAATCCCGCTCGACGTATCCGCCTGAATAATCTTTTTTAAACTCGTCATCCTCTCAACCACCTTTATGCGCCGGCAGAGTATCAGCATCATTCATAATATGTACCGACACAGTACCAGTATAACTCATGTATAATT
>NZ_CABSTC010000065.1:0-6065 GCF_902480485.1 uncultured Negativicoccus sp.
CCACTCCTGCCAACGCGTAACGGCGGGAAACGACCGTACGGCGCGGGCGGTATCGATAAGTTTATATGATATAATAAGAACAGGAGTTTGTGAGCGGACCGGACAATTTTGATTGTCCATAGTAAGATCAGCAAGACTGTTCGGGACATATTTATATTGGGAGGTTTTATTTTGGCGAAAGAAAAACTGCAGATCATCCCCCTCGGAGGTTTAGGGGAGATCGGTAAAAACATGACGGTATTCCGTTATGGAGACGACATTGTGGTGCTGGATTCGGGCTTGGCATTTCCCGATAGCGAAATGCTGGGGATTGATATTGTCATCCCGGATTTCAGCTATTTGATTGAAAATAAGGATAAAGTACGCGCGATTGTGATCACGCACGGGCACGAGGACCATATCGGTTCGCTTTCGTACCTGTTGAAGGAAGTTTCGGCGCCGGTTTACGCGACGCGCCTGACCTGTGGTTTGATCGAAGGCAAGTTGAAAGAAAATCGCGTGGGCAAGTACCAGCTGAATGTCGTTAAATCCGGTGATGAAATCACGGCCGGAGCTTTTAAAGTCGGGTTTTTCCATGTAAACCATTCGATTCCGGATTCCTGCGGGATTTATTTCCGCACGCCGGTAGGAACGGTGGTGCACAGCGGCGACTTTAAGATCGACTACACGCCGGTGGACGGCAAGATGATGGATTTCAAAAAAATTACGGAGCTCGGCAATCGCGGCGTGCTCGTGTATTGCGCGGACTCGACGAACGCGGAACGCGCCGGGCACACGCCTTCGGAAAAAACGGTTTCCGCGGCGCTGATGCGGGAGTTTGAGCAGGCGCGCGGCCGGATCATTTTAGCGACGTTTGCATCCAATGTGTCCCGCTTGCAGATGGCGATCGACGCGGCGGTGGCGAATCAACGCAAAGTGGCGGTGTTCGGCCGTTCCATGGTGAATGTCGTCGGGATCGCGCTCGAGATCGGGTACCTCACGGCGCCGAAAGGAACGATTATCGACAGCGATGAAATCAATCGCTATCGCGCGGACCAGCTTTGCATTTTAACGACCGGCAGCCAGGGGGAACCGATGGCGGGCCTTTCGCGGATGGCGGACGGCGCGCATCGGCAGATCCAAATCCATCCGAATGACACGGTCATTCTCTCGGCGTCGCCGATTCCGGGTAACGAAACGAGCGTCGGCCGCACGATTGATAAATTGGTGAAACTGGGCGCGCATGTGGTGCACGGTTCGGATAAGAAAGTCCACGTGTCCGGCCACGGCTCGCAGGAAGAATTGAAGATGATGTTGTCGCTGATTCGCCCGCGTTTCTTTATTCCGATGCACGGGGAATACCGCATGCTGCATAAACACGCGGAAATCGCGGAAAGTTTGGGCGTGAAGCGCGATAATATTTTAATCGGCGAAAACGGACAGATATTTGAGTTCACCGGTCGCAAAGGCCGGCTCGCGGAAAAAGTACAGGCGGGCAAAGTGTATGTGGACGGCTTGGGCGTCGGCGATGTTGGTAATATCGTCATCCGCGATCGCCAGCAACTGTCGCAGGACGGCATGGTCATTGTGACCATGGTACTTGAAAAAGGATCCGCGCAAGTGCTTGCCGGACCGGATATCGTGTCCCGCGGCTTCATTTACATGCGTGACTCGGAAGCCTTGATCCGTGAAATGACACGGCGCGTCGATGCGGTTATCGAGCGCTGCGCGGACAACAATATCACGGAATGGAATGTGATTAAAACGCAGATCCGCGATACCCTGTCGCGCTACATCTTTGAAAAGACACGTCGGCGTCCGATGATTCTGCCGATTATTCAGGAGGTTCATTAATGCCGCAACGATCTACCCGCGCGCTTACGGAAGCGGGCCTGCTCGTCGGTCTCACGGTGGTGTTGTCGCTGGTGGGGACGTACGTACCGATCCTCTCGGCAGTAGCACTGTTGTTGTGGCCGGTACCGATCGCCTATTTGGGCGTTCGGTACGGCATGCGTTGGTCGCTGCTGGCAACAGTGGCGACTTTATTTATCTTGACGCTTTTGACGGGACCGGTGACGGCGGCCGGCATCGGGCTGACCTTCGGCGCGATGGCCTTGACGCTGGGCGAAGGATTTCGTCAGAAATGGTCGGCGGGCCGCATCTTAACGGTCGCGACGATTGTTTTTCTGCTCGGTTTCGGGATTCAGTTCCTGCTTTCCTTTTACGTCATGGGCGTGAACGTTTTCGCGATGTACGAAGACACGATGCGCCAATCGACGGAACAGGCGTTCCGAACGCTGGAAGGCATGGGCTACAATTCGATTGACCTGGCCGAGGCGAAGTCGCAATACTTGGCGCAACAGGCGCAAATCCGTCAGGTGGCGCCGTTCATTGTGGTGTCGGCGGGATTGTTGTTGTCGTATCTTGACATCATTATCGCGCGGGCGATTTTACGTCGTCTGCAGATCGATTTACCGAAATTTCCGCCGGTGGCGGAATGGGAAATGCCGCGGGCGGCGCTGTACTTGTATGTATTCGCGTTGTTGCTCGGCTGGTTCGGGCCGCAATATTTCCCGCAACTGCCGGTGGAAATAGCGATGAATATCCAAGTCGCGGCGATGTACCTGATTTGGTTACAGGGGATCGCCGTCGTCTTTTGGTGGGCCCGACGCCATCCGCGCTTGGCTTTCATGCGCTGGGTGATCGTGATCGGAAGCTTTATCATTCCGACATTTTTAGGATTTTTATTTTTAATCGGTTTAATTGACATGGGCATCAATTATCGTAAACGGAAAGGATATACTCCGACGAATGGAATATCGTAATTTCTGGTTCAAAAATCGCAGTGACCGCGCGTACGCGGCGATTGTGATCCTGCTCATTTTAGTGTTGGCCTGGTTCAATCCGATCGTGGCGGGCTTGTGCGCTCTGGTTGCGTTCGGCGTGTACCTCGTGTTGCGTAAAACGGAGATCGAGCAGGAACGCGTGTGGCGGCATTACCTGAATGCGGTGTCCGCCTCGGTGACGGAAGCGTCTTTATACGCGACGCAGAATTTGCCGATCGGGATTGCGATTATTGATGAAAAAAGCATGCTCGTCTGGAGCAACTCGGTGTTTCGCGACTGGGTGCAGGAACTTAGCGAAGGCGATCGGCTGCAAAAGTTGTTACCGCAAACGCAGCTTGCTAAACTGTGGGGAAAATCGGGTTATTTTTCCACCCGGATCGGTGACAACTATTACCGCGTCATTTATAAATTCCTCGACCGCGTCAACGGGATCAATGCCGCAGAGAACGATAATCCCGGCGAAGCCTATATGGTGCTGTATTTTGACGATGTGACGGAGGCGGAACGCAGCAAGCAGGAAAGCGTGGCGGCGTTGCCGGTTTTCTGCTATGTGCAGTTGGATAACCTGGGCGAGGTTTCGTCCGATTTGACGGAAGTGCAGCGTTCGGCGCTCTGGGCGGAAGTCAATACGATGGTGCTCGACGAATTCGGCAAGATCGACGGTTTTATCAAAAGTTACGAGCGCAATAACTACATTGCCTGCATCAGCCGCAAATCGCTGCAGCAATTGATTGACGATAACTTCAAAATTTTGGAAAAAGTCCGCTCGATTCACACGGTGAACCGGATTCCGGTGACGCTTTCGATCGGTTGCGCTTACGGGGAAGAATCCTTTGCCGAGCAGGAAGGGGAAGCGCGTTTGGCGCTCGATTTGGCGTTGGGCCGCGGCGGCGATCAGGTCGTCATCCGGGCGGACGGCGAAACGCAGACCTTCGGCGGTAGGAGTCAGGCCTTGGCGAAAAATACGCGCGTGCGCGCCCGCGTGGTGGCGCAGGCGATTCACGAACTGATCAGCCAGGCAGACATGGTGCTCGTCATGGGCCATGCCAGGGAAGATTACGATTCCCTCGGCGCGGCAGTGGGGGTGGCGTACATGGCGACCTCAGAAGGCGTGCCGGCGCATGTCGTCATCAGCGAAGATCAGGAAACGGTGGAAAAGCTGGTCGATCAGGTGCGGGCGACACCGGGCATGGAAGATTTGCTGATTTCGGAAGAGGCCGCGCAAGAATTGGTGACGCCGCAGACGGTACTCTTTGTAGTGGATACGCATAAACCGGAAATGACGGCGGCGCCGAGTTTGGTGGAAATGATTCAAAACCGCGTCGTCATTGATCACCATCGACGCAGCAATACTTTTATTCCCGATCCGCTGCTCGTCTATCTCGAACCCTCCAGCTCTTCGACATGTGAACTTGTCACCGAGCTTTTACAGTACTATTCCGATACGATCGAATTGAACGAGACACAAGCCTCGGCGTTGTACGCCGGTATCGTCGTCGATACGAAGAACTTCGCCGTGCAGACCGGCATTCGCACGTTCGACGCGGCCAGTTATTTGCGCCGCAGCGGCGCCGCGACGGAACTCGTCCGCGATCTGTTCGCGCTCGATTTCGAGACCGTTTTGACGCGGGCGGACGTGCTGACGCGCGCCGAAAAAATTGATGGCGACATCGTGTGCGCGACCATTCCCGACGATGCGGAAAACGCGCAGATTCTCGCGGGACAAGTGGCCGATATGATGATCAATATTGAAAATATACATACGAGTATCGCCATTTACTATAATGGCGAAGGCTACAGCGCATCCGTGCGTTCCGACGGTGAAATTAATGTTCAGCGCGTGATGGAAGAACTCGGCGGCGGCGGTCATCAGACGGTGGCCGGCGGACAGTTCGCGCCGGAAGAAACGCCGGAAGAAATCAAAAATAAAATTGTCGCGCAGATTCGCGCGCAAAAAGAGGAGAATGCGAAATGAAAGTGATCTTATTACAGGACGTCAAAAAAGTCGGTAAAAAAGGGGAAATCATCGAAGTCGCCGACGGCTACGGCCGCAACTACCTGATGCGCCGCGGTCTGGCGTTGGAAGGCACGCCGGAAAACTTGAACAACGCACGCCAGAAAAACGCCGCGCAGGAACATAAAGATCAGGTCGCAGAGGACGAAGCCAAAGTTCTCGCGGCGCAATTAAAAAAAGTAACGGTCGAAGTGCCGTTGAAACTCGGCGCCGACGGACGCGCGTTCAGCTCCGTCACCGCGCAGACGATCAGTGAAGCGCTCGCGGCCAAACATGAACTTACCGTAGATAAAAAGAAAATCGAATTGAAAGAACCGATTCGCACCGTGGGGCGTTTTCCCGTCGCCATCCGGATCCATCCGAAGATGACCGCGGAAATCCAGGTGCATGTAGTTCCGGAGGAATAATTAGACAATGAAAGATATCTGGCGGCGGTTGTGGAGTCGTAATTCGCAGACCGGCGCCGAGAGCGAAGCGGAATTCGGACGGCAAATCGCCGTCCTTTCGGGCGTGTATTCGGGCCTCATCGGCACGGAACGTTTTTTGCTGGCGGGCAGCCATTATAACGCGCTTTCCTACCTGCACGCGGAAGATCCGAAAAAACGGCTGGCGGGTTTGGCGCGCATCGTGCTGGAAGATCCGGATATTCCCGTGCCCGGTGAAGAACAGTCGCAGGCGCTGCTGGAGCGAACGGAAAATCGCATCAGCGATCTCTTGGCGCGGCAGGCGGTCGAAGAGCGGCTGGAACAAAAAATTAATGATGCGCTGGAAGAAAAACATCAGGAATATGTCAATGATTTGCGCCTGGAACTTTTAAATGAAGAGACGGGCGATTTTGAAACGCCGCAATCCCGTGAAAAGTTGGCGCAGCTGGACAAACTGGACCACATTCGTCTGACGGATACGATCGCCGCCCAAGTGCGACCGCAAACCTTGGCGGATATTGTCGGGCAAAAAGACGCGTTGGAAGCCTTGCTCGCGAAACTCGCAACGAAGTATCCGCAGCACCTGCTTTTATACGGACCGCCGGGCGTCGGCAAGACGACGGCGGCGCGCGTCGTGTTGGAGGCGGCGAAGCAATTTGACTTCACGCCGTTTCAAAAAGACGCGCCGTTTGTGGAAACGGACGGTACGACGTTGCGTTGGGATAATCGCGATATGACGAACCCGCTGATCGGTTCCGTGCATGATCCGATTTATCAAGGAGCGCAACGCGATCTCGCCGA
>NZ_CABSTC010000066.1:0-5943 GCF_902480485.1 uncultured Negativicoccus sp.
AAGGCTTTTTTATTTACTGTATTTATATAAAATAACAAAATATAAACTATATTAAATTAAATAATGAGAACAAATGTTTATAATTTTACAGAAAAATAAACATATGATAATATTAACCATAGGGAATTCATATTTTCTAGAGGAGGAAACGATATGAAAAAAGCAGTAGGATTGGCTTTATGTGCAGGTTTGTTGGCAGGAGCGTTTGGTGCAGCGGATGTATCTGCGCACGGTGTGTTTGTAGCGAACAGCCTGGATCAACGTGTGCTGGTTCTTGGGGAAGGACCTGGCAATAACGTCTATGATCCTGCTTGTGTACAAATGGTGGAAGGCTACGACAAGAATTTTCAACCGACTGCAGTGGATGTAGTTCGGCATGGTGATCATATTTCGTTTGCCAATACAGAAAATTTGGGTGTTACGACGACTTTCTTTGATTATGGCTACTTCACTAAAACTAAAGACGGTAAAACGGTAAATGCCCCGTTTGCGGAAGTGCCGAATGCAGTCAAAACAACACATGCGGTAAAATATAACGTGAATTATTGGAATCCGGAAGTCAAACCGGGTTATATCTACAACGTGCCGATACAAATAGTTCCGTCTGTCAACCCGTTGACGTTGCGCAAAGGCGATACCTTTGAGATTCGTGCTTACAAAGACGGCAAACCGATGGCCGATGCGCCGTTAATTAAAGACGTAATTAATGATCTGACCAATGAATCGAAAACCGATGCGAACGGTCGTGCGACAGTTACGGTGGCAGCTAACGGTTTGAATGTACTCGGCATAGAAATTGCGTATCCGACAGATGATCCTAATACACAGGTGAAATATTTCGCGTCCCTTTCCTTTATTATTGAGCCGGAATAAGCATAAAAAATTTTAATACCATTTGTAAAGATTAAAAGAAGACCTTTTTGCTACTATGTACAGTAAAAAGGTCTTTTTTTGCGTTTTTTTACATGATGAGATAAAGTGATATAGTTTGTCAAGCTTTAGTAATTTTTAGGAATACTGAAAGTTTAGACATGACCTTGAATAGTTTATTATCGATCGCTATGTTATAATGATTTTACATAGAAAAACTTTTGAGGGTGGATAGGAGACGCAGCATGGCATTTCAGTTAAAACCGAAAGAAGAAAAGTTCTTTGCATTGTTGGAAAAGCACGCAGAATTGGGTGCAAATGCAGGAAAAATTCTCTACGACTGTTTTGCAAACAAAATTGACAGTAAAGACGGACTGGAGGAAGTCCAGCGGTTAAAACGAGAAGGCGCGGAGGTTCGTTCAAAGACGATGGAGCGTTTGCAAAAAACGTTTATCACACCGATCGATCGTGAGGATATTCAATCGGTGATTGAACAGCTGGACACGGCTCTGGATGAAATTAAAGAAATCATGGACAAGATGGTTATGTATCATCCGGGCGAGCCGACTCCGGGCGCGGTTGCGATGGCACAGATCGTTGCGAAATGTATGGATGAAATTCGTAAATCGGTGTCGTATATGCGCAACCTCAAGGGTAATTATTTAAAGATTGAAGCACGCAGCAAGAAAGTAAGCAATTTGGAATCACAGGGAGACGTCTACTACCATGAAGAAATGGCGAAACTCTTTACGGAATGTACGGATCCCATTCATATTATTAAATGGAAAGAAATTCTCTCGTCCATGGAAGAAGTGGTCGATGAGTGTGAAATCCTGGTCAATACTTTTCAGCGAGTCGTATTAAAATATGCATGAGCAACTACTTCTTTGGGGAGTTATTATACTTGCCATCGCATTCGACTATATCAACGGTTTTCATGATACAGCCAATGCGGTGGCAACTTCTGTGTCTACTCGCGCCATTCAACCGAAACATGCCATTATGATGGCGGCTATTTTAAACTTTTTCGGTGCTTTGGTAAGTACAGGAGTAGCCAAGACGATTGGCGGAGATATTATTTTATCACCGTCTTTTGTAAATTCAGAAGTCTTAATCGCGGCGCTGATCGGCGCCAATTTGTGGAATATTGCGAGTTGGTATTTCGGTATGCCGTCGAGTTCTTCGCACGCACTGGTTGGCGGTCTTATTGGCGCGGTTTCAGTGAGCGTCGGTTTTCAGGCGTTGGACTGGTCAGGAATCGGCACGATCTTTTTGGCGCTCGTTTTATCGCCGGTGATTGCCTTTGGCGGAGGTTTTTTTGTGATGGTTATGTTGCTATGGTTGTTTGGACGGCGTGCACCGTTTACCCTGAATCGTAAATTTCGTCGCTTGCAGCTTTTTACGGCGGCGGCGATGGCATTTTCGCATGGCTCGAACGATGCACAGAAGTCGATGGGTATTATTACTTTGGCGCTGCTTTCCGCCGGTCATCTATCGTCGTTTGAAGTACCTCTTTGGGTCAAAGTAGTGTGCGCTGCGGCAATGGCGTTAGGGACGGCCGTAGGCGGTTGGAGAATTATTGCAACCGTAGGTCGGAAAGTGTTTCGCATGGAAAGTATTAACGGCTTTGCTGCGGATTTGAATTCCTCCATCGTTATTTCGTTGGCTACGATGTTGCATATGCCGGTCAGTACCACGCACGTTGTTTCGGGTTCTATTATGGGCGTCGGCTCTGCCAAACGTGTTACGGCTGTCAATTGGAATGTAGCGCGCAGCATGGTGGTGACGTGGGTTTCGACTATCCCGTTAAGCGGCTTGGTATCGGCATTTGTGTTTTGGTGTTTACGAGGATTCGGACTGTAGTCCGAATCTTTTCTATGTCGGTGTAGAGGTTTAGCGCTTACTGTTTACATGCTATAATGAGCATAGTTTTTGAAAATATTTGATTTATATAATAGGGGATTGGTAATGAGTATTGTCGAGTCATGGATGCCCTGGCTTTTCCGGTTGGAAACACCGGGATTAGTGATCTTCACCTCGCTTTTGATCGCTTTATATTTTTGGGTTACAGAAACCGATGTTGGTTTGGCGATCACCGCGCCGTGGACTATAAAAAATGACCGAGAGAGGATGGCGTTTTGCTCGCTCTATCGGCCGGGATTTCAGGCCAGTGAGCTTGGTTTGCTGGCCGCTTTTTGGCTGCTGGAAGCTGTTCTTTTAGGGTTGCAAGGTGCGTATTATCAAGTCATTTGGATCGGCGCGGGCTTGGTTGTTTTGAATCTGCTGCTGCGCTTGGGATCTGCTTGGCGCAACGCGAAAGCGATTAAGGGCGCACGTGCAATACGTTTTGTGCATGCGTTGGTCTCGGTTGTTACCGTAATTTATCTGGTCACTGTAGGATTCTCCATTCTTTTAAATATGGGTATGGGGACAGTTACATCCGGCATGATTTTTTGGTCACCGATCGGAGTGGTTTGCGGTATTTGGGCCGTACTGGCTTGCACTTCGCACGGCGCGCTTTATGCGGCTTGGAAAACGACGAATCCGCTGCGCGAGAGATGTCGCGCTTTGGCATTGGTGATCCTGTTCATGCATATTCTGCTGTCCATCATCTTGCTGCTGGCAATATATATGCTTGTGATTTTGCCGACACAGGTGAAACCGATTTTTATTGGCGGCGGCGTGGTTTCTATTCTGATTTATCTTGCAATGTATGTAACAGCGCGTAAACGTCATGTAGGCGCAGCATATTTTCTGGGATATTTTGGCGCAATCGCGGCGTTTACCATGCATCAGCTGGTATTCTATATGATTATGCAGGAAACGGCGTCGCCGGTCGCCTGGGGGCAGATCGTGAACCGTTTACCGGCGTTATTTTTGCCGACGGTGGCGGTTGCTGTTTGCGGTGCGATTCTCGCACTGATATATAAGTGGAGTCGCCCCGTCATCGACTTGCCGCGTACCATAGGCTGGAAACAGAACGAGAAATAGGGAAAGGGCAGAACTTTGTTTTTTCAAAATCTATGCTATAATGTAGTTGTACAGTGTTTACTGTACCCTGATTTCAGGAGCTCTATTGATGATATTTTCCCTGATTATCAATAGAGTGTCGGTATTCTTCTCCTCTATGAATATCGACTAAAAAAGGTGACTGCGGTCACCTTTTTTATTGCTTAATTTTCTGTCATGATTTTTAACTTAAAACTGTATATTGATGTATGACAAGAAGAACTCTATGATGATCTATATCAATGAAAAGGAGTACTTATGAATGAAAAAGTAGCCGGGTTATCGGTACCCAGTTGTCTGACCGTACACGATCTGAGTCTGATGGGACGTTGTGCATTGTCTGTCGCCATTCCGGTCTTGGCGGCATTGGGCGTACAGGCGGTACCGTTGCCCACTGCCCTTTATAGCAATCATCTGGGGTTTGCTCATCACTATATGCTGCCGCTCGATGAAGAAATACCTAAATTTGTGAAAGCATGGGAAGTGAACGGCGTTCACTTTGATGCTTTTTATAGCGGTTTTCTGGCTAATCCCGAGCAGATTCGATTGGTACATAACCTGATTCAGCGCTATACCCATCCGGGAGATTTGATTATGATCGATCCGGCCATGGCGGATCTCGGCAAAATGTATTCAGCATTTGACCATACGATGGTGGAAGCCATGCGCAGTCTATTGCGTGATGCGACGATAACAACGCCCAATTATACCGAATCCTGTTTCTTATGTGATGTGCCGTACCATGCCGGACAGGTTTCAAAAGAGGAGGCACGGCGGTTGGCGAGCGAGCTTGTCAAGCTGGGACCGGAAACGGTAGTGATTACATCATTACCGGTGAAAAAAGGTTATTTGGCTAACTATTTGTATGATCAAAATACGCACACGGAGGCGTGGTTTACCTTTGCAGAAATCCCGTTACCCGCGGTAGGAACGGGCGATTTATTTGCATCCGCGTTAGTTGGCTTGCGACTTAAAGGAGTACCGTGGGCCGGAGCCGTGCAAGTCGCCGGTCAATTTGTGACGAATGGAATTAAAAGATTGCAGGACGCCGGAACAAAAATTGAAAACGGCGTGCCGTTTGAATTGGAATTGCCATATTTGTGGCAGGAAGGTGAAAAATATGCAAAATAGCAATACTATAGAAAAACGAAGTCAATCGACAAGACAAATGGTATATATGGGAGTAGCTATCGCGCTTTGCGTCGTCGCGACAATGGTGCTTATCCCCATGCCCGGTGGCGCTATGGTTCATATGGGCAGCGCGGCACTTTACATTATCGGAATTGTTTTCGGTCGTTGGGTAGGTGCCGTTGGTGGCGGTATCGGTTCGATGATTTTTGATGCTATCGTGGGATTGACCGGATATACACCGTTTTCACTCGTTATTAAAGGCGTGGCAGGTTACCTCGTCGGTTACTTCGGACACACGCCGAATCGCCGGCCCAGCTACGGACGTGTGCTGATCGCGACATTGATCGCGTCGCTCTGGACTTTGGCAGGGTATGTGGTTGCCTGGTGGGCGGTCATCGGCAGCTGGCAGACGGCGATTGCCAATATTCCGTTTTCGCTCATGACATCTGCGTTAGGGATTGTCGTAGCATTAGCGGTAGGTCCGAAATTGTATGAATTGATTCACAAGAAAAAATAATAGAGACCAAAAGGGGAAGCCTGTCGCTTCCTCTTTTGGTTTGAGAGAAAGTCTTTATTGATGCAGGTATTGTACAATACTGCAATTGTGATTTCATTCATAAACTATCGCTGTAAGTCCGTCGACAATTAGTGCGACGGCTTTTTATTTTTATATGCACTGACGAGAATTTGGAAGAGTTCGGTTTTTAGATTTATTTACTAAAACGTCGAAAATGTGTCCCTGTCTACGTTTACATCAAAGTGGTAACAACATATTTATGCAAACGGTCGCAGATGCGTTCAATGTAGATGCCCGCTGGTATGCAAATAAAAATGAAAACGCAGGCAATGATAAAATATTTCACCTTTTTATATCTAAATTTTGTATAATAATATAAAATGTTTGAGAAATGGGGAAGAATATGACTTTACCTG
>NZ_CABSTC010000067.1:0-5612 GCF_902480485.1 uncultured Negativicoccus sp.
ATGGCAAAAGCACATTTTGAACGCAGCAAACCGCACGTTAATATTGGTACCATCGGTCACGTTGACCATGGTAAAACGACCCTGACCGCCGCGATTACGAAAGTTCTCGCAGAAAGCGGCAAAGCGGAATTCCAGGACTACAACCAGATCGATAAAGCGCCGGAAGAACGCGAACGCGGTATTACCATCAACACCTCGCACGTAGAATACGAAACCGACAACCGTCACTACGCTCACGTAGACTGCCCGGGCCACGCCGACTATGTTAAAAACATGATCACCGGCGCCGCGCAGATGGACGGTGCGATCCTCGTAGTATCGGCCGCTGACGGTCCGATGCCGCAGACTCGTGAACACATCCTCTTGGCTCGCCAGGTAGGTGTACCGGCCATGGTCGTATTCTTGAACAAAGCGGACCAGGTAGACGATCCGGAACTCTTAGAACTCGTTGAAATGGAAGTCCGTGAACTGCTCTCGAGCTACGACTTCCCGGGCGACGACATTCCGGTGGTAGTCGGTTCGGCTCTGAAAGCCCTGCAGGGCGACAAAGACGCGGAAGCGAAAATTCTGGAACTCATGGAACAAGTCGATGCGTACATTCCGACACCGGAACGTGACACCGACAAACCGTTCATCATGCCGGTCGAAGACGTCTTCACCATCACCGGTCGCGGTACGGTAGCTACCGGCCGTGTGGAACGCGGTGAAGTCAAAGTCGGTGACACCGTGGAAATCGTCGGTATGCAGGACAAACCGACCAGCACGGTAGTAACGGGCGTAGAAATGTTCCGTAAGATTTTGGATCAGGCAGTAGCCGGCGACAACATCGGCGCACTGTTGCGCGGTATTGAACGTAGCGACATCGAACGCGGTCAGGTACTGGCGAAACCGGGCACCATTCATCCGCACACCAAATTCACGGCAGAAGTATACGTCTTGACGAAAGAAGAAGGCGGCCGTCATACTCCGTTCTTTAACGGCTACCGTCCGCAGTTCTACTTCCGTACAACGGACGTAACGGGTAACATCGAACTGCCGGAAGGCACAGAAATGTGCATGCCGGGCGACAACGTAACGATGAAAATCGAACTGATCACGCCGATCGCGATCGAAGAAGGTTTGCGTTTCGCGATTCGTGAAGGCGGTCACACCGTCGGCGCGGGCGTTGTCAGCGCTATCGAAAAATAATCATTAATAAAAAAGTGCTGCGTGAGCAGCGCTTTTTTATTATGTGATTAGGTGCAGTTGGCGAAGCAGAAGTGAAATGCTATAATTTAAATAACTTACGCTGAGAAATGGAGTTTTTACATGTCACGTCAACGTCTTGTCTTATTTACTTTTGCATATATTATGATTTGTATCGCCGGAATGGGTTTGCAAATTATTCCGTATGTTAATTTAACAGCATTTGCTCCTTACTTGGCAGCACTCATCATGGCACCAATCATCGGCGCATTGGTCGGATTTATAGGTTTTATTATGGTTGGCTATTGGCAGGGGTTACCGCTGGGAATTGCCGGACATTTGATGCTCGCGATTTCGGTCGGCACCGCTGCCTATTATTTCGGAACCGTGATGGAGCAAAAGAAAAACAGCGGTTGGCTGCGCTATGTATATGCCATTGGCTGGGGTTATGTCGGTCAGGTCGGGATGGGACTGTTTTTACTGTGGTGCCTGATCGGCGAGCAGGCGCTGACTATTCTTGTGCCTTGGTCGGTAGCGGCGCTGTTGGCGATGCTATTGGCGTTAGCGGTCGATTATGCCTGGCCGGATCATTTACGTCACGTCATCGGCGGACCACTACCGCAAATTAAAGTCGGTCGTAATCGTGCCCGCAAACGTCGCACGGAAGTGGCGGCAAAACATCATCCGCAAAAGAATTAATGAGAAAACACGAAACAGTAGAAATAAAAAACGCGGCGCAAGCCGCGTTTTTTTATGTAAGTAAAGGTGAGATCGCGTCTTCCAATACCTGACCGATAGACTCGCGAAATAAAATATCGGCCGCTTGGTCACGCGGAGTAGAATCTTGATTAATCAACACTATTGCATCGCCGCCGAACTCATGAATGAATCCCGCGGCCGGCCAAACCACTAAACTGGTGCCGCCGATAATCAGCATATCAGCATCACGAAGCGCTTGAATCGCGTTGAAAACGGTATCGTTATCCAACGGCTCTTCAAATAGAACGACATCCGGCTTGATAATGCCACCACATTTGTCACAATGCGGTATCGGGTTGCTGCGTTCGATAATATCGTCAATAGAATATGATGCATGGCATTTTGTACAGTAATTGCGATGAATGGAGCCGTGCAGTTCGTAAACGGTTTGGCTGCCGGCACGTTGGTGTAAACCGTCGATATTTTGTGTGATGATCGCTTGGAGTTTACCCAGCTCTTCCAATTTGGCGAGCATTATATGGGCGCGATTTGGTTGTACATCTTTCATCATGCCTTGGCGCACTTTGTAATTACTGAAAAACTCTTCAGGATGCTCGACATAGAAATGATGCGAGACCATTTCTTCTGCCGAGTAAGGCGTACCCGTGTCACGGTTAAAGATACCGTGCGTCCCGCGAAAGTCCGGAATGTCGGATTCGGTAGATACGCCGGCACCGCCGAAAAAAACAATACGTTGATGATTTTGTAAAAGGGCCTGAAATGCTTTCAGCCGTTCTTGATAGGATGTATTTGTGCGTGTCATAGCAACCTCCTTTGCGTAGTCTTTTTTCATTATAGCATCTGTAAAAAATTCTATTTTCGTCCTCATGTTAAAATAAAGAAAATGAGTAATCATTAATGCAAACGATGGGAGATGCCATGGTAAAAAAATATGATTTAATCGTAGTGGGCACCGGCGCCGCTCTGACCGTGTTGGAAACTGCATTGCAACGCGGGCAAAAGGTAGCAGTAGTGGAACGCGCTAAATTTGGCGGTACCTGCCTCAATCACGGCTGCATTCCGACAAAGGTTATGGTAACGGCGGCGGATGCATTGCGGGATACGGAACGTTGGTCGGAAATGGGAGTTAAAGGAGAAAAACCGACGCTCGATTGGGACGTCATTTCACGACGGCTTTGGAAACAAATCAACGTCTCGCAAACTATGACGAGAGATTATGAGCAACGTGAAAATTTGGATGTTTATCACGGGACCGCGAAATTTATCAGTAAAGATACACTCCAAGTCACTTGTGAGGCAAGTAAGACGGCAGATATTACCGCACCGATCATTGTGTTGGGCGTGGGGGCGCGCACCAATATTCCCGATGTACCCGGTTTGGAAACTATTCCTTATTTAACAAGCGAATCTTTTTTCGGTGATCGCTTTCTCAAAACCTTGCCCGAGACCATGACGATCTTAGGCGGCGGTCCGATCGGTACCGAATTTGCACACAGTTTTTCCGCATTGGGCGTCAACGTGACTTTGGTGCAGCATAATCAATATCTTGTGCCGCGTGAAGAACCGGAAATTTCGGAATTCGTTTTGCAATCCTTGCGAAATGCGGGCATCACCGTTTATACCAATCAGTCGGTCGAAAGTGTTCGCAAAGACGGTGGGGAGATCCGTTGTACGATCAGCGATCGCGCGACGCGAGAAAATAAGACCTTTACCACGGATGTTGTTTTCGTAGCCGCGGGGATTGTTCCCAATACAGATTGGCTGGATTTGGCGAAGACGGAAATTAAAACGGACGCTAAAGGTAACATCATCACAAACGAGTTTTTGGAAACGTCCCAGACGGGTGTTTATGCGTTGGGAGATGTGAATGGGCAGGCGCCGTTCCGGCACAAAGCGAACTATGAAGCAGACATTATTGCCCATAACTTGTATGAAGAGAAAGATCCGCAAAAATGGCGCTGGGCAACCTACACGAATGTTCCGGTCGTTACCTATACGCATCCGGAAGTGGCGCATGTGGGCTTGACGGAAAAAGCAGCCAAAGAAAAGGGATATGAAGTGCAGACCGCGTTACATTATTATTCTGATACTGTTAAAGCCTATGCGCTCGGCATCACGCACGGGAGTCCGGAAGACGGGTTCATCAAGCTGGTGATTGATCGTCCGACGCAAATTATTTTGGGCGCTCATATGGTGGGGTATCAGGCTTCTGTTTTACTCCAGCCGTATGTGAATTTGTTGAATGCGGGGACTATGGAACTGACGCCGATTCATCCGGGGATCGGTTCGGAGACGGTGCAAAAATTGCGCGAGCGGGGCTTAGTGCGTGAACTTTTACCGCAACGTGTGCAAACGGTGAGTGAAACGATGGCACCGCATCCGAGCTTAAATGAAGTTTCGATGTGGACAAGATATTTTGTGGAAGGTAAAGTATAAAGAAAAAACGGTATCCTCAAAAGGATACCGTTTTTTTATTTAATAACTATAAACGACCTTCTTTACGACGTTCGGCAAACTCTGCAACAGCGGTAAAAAGCACATCGCTGGAAGAATTTAAAGCGGTTTCGCAGGAGTCTTGCAAAACACCGATGATAAAACCGACACCGACGACTTGCATGGCAATATCATTGCTGATACCGAACAGGCTGCAGGCCAAGGGAATCAGTAAAAGCGAACCGCCCGCTACACCGGATGCGCCGCAGGCACCGACGGCAGAAATGACACAGAGGAGAAACGCCGTCGCAAAATCGACCGGAATGTCGAGTGTATGCACGGCAGAAAGTGTCAGTACCGCAATCGTAATCGCTGCGCCCGACATGTTAATGGTGGCACCCAGCGGAATGGACACGGAATACGTATCTTCATCCAAACCGAGTTTTTGGCAAAGGTTCATATTAACCGGAATATTCGCGGCGGAACTGCGCGTGAAAAAGGCGTACAAACCGCTTTCACGAAGAGTTGTCAGGACAAGCGGATACGGATTGATACGCATTTTGACAAAGGCGATTAAAGGATTCATCACCAATGCAATGAAGAAGAAGCAACCCAGCAATACCGCCAGTAATTTTACATAGCCGATGAGGGCGCCAAAGCCGCTTTCGGCAATGGTGGACGCGACTAAGCCGAAAATACCGATCGGAGCAAAGCGCAATACCCATTGTACTAATTGTGTGATCACTTGCGCGAAATCCGAGATCAACTGTTTCGTCGTGTCGTTGGCCTGACGGAGCGCAATTCCCATGACACTCGCCCAGGCCAATATGCCGATGTAATTGGCATTTAGGAGTGCATGTACGGGGTTATCCACGATATTCAGAACAACAGTACGGATGACTTCGATAATATTAGTCGGCGGAGCGAGCTGCGCATCGGTGACTTGAAGCTGTAAAATTGTCGGGAACAGGAACGAAGCCGCGACGGCCGTCAGCGAAGCGACGAAGGTACTCACAACGTAAAGTACCAGGATCGGTCGCATGTTGCTGGAAGCGCCGGCGCGTTTGGTAGCCAGTGCCGCCATTACCAGGACAAATACGAGGACAGGCGCAACCGCTTTTAAGGCATTAACGAATAACGTACCCAAAATCGAAATGGAAGCTGCCCATTGGGGAATAAATACGGCGAGCAGGATCCCCAAAATGATTCCGACAAGAATCAATTTCACCAAGCTGGTTTCATTGACCCAGCGCCAAAAGTTTTTAATCATATTC
>NZ_CABSTC010000068.1:0-5572 GCF_902480485.1 uncultured Negativicoccus sp.
ATCATGCGGTTTTTGTTTCATATTTTCACCTCATATGTGGTCAGAAAAAGTTTTCTTTATTGTACATCAATATATTATTTTATACATATGTATATACACAAATACATATACACAAATACAAAAGCCGCTCTCATCGTAATGAGAGCGGCTTTTTATGATTCATATTTCTCTGCTCAACCGCGCGCCGCCGCAAATTTCTCCATGTACGTGCGCGCTTTTGCGAAATCGGCTTCATTCGGATGACCGGCGCTTTCTTCCACGGAACGGCGCATTTGTTCCGGCGTATGGTAGGAATTCGGCTTGGCGTGTTTTCGCATCGCTTCAATCAGTTTCGGATCGATCGCGCCGCGAAACGCCAGCGCGCCCGAGACGCGACAGTTATCCGCCAACAGATCCGCCGCTTTTTGCAGCGACGTTTGCGCATGCTCGGATGTCGGGTCGGCGCCGAGCGTGGCAAATAATACGACCTCCGTATTTTGCAACGATGCTAAATAATCCCGCGCCTGCGCATTGGGCATTCCTTTATCCACCCAAAAGCCGACGAACACCGCGTCAAATTCCGCCGGATCGACGCCTTCGCGTATTTCCGCGAGACGACTGCCCTTCGGCGCCGCTTCATAAAACGCTTCGGCCATGCGGCGAGTGTTGCCTGTACGGCTTGAATATACAATCAGATATTTCGACATGCTCTTTCTCCTCCTCTTTCTGCCGCGAGTCGGTTATCCGGCGCAATGATCGCCTGACGCAGAGCTTGCGGCTGTTTCCTCAATGCTTAAAACGACATCGGATTATCCGCAGCCAAATTATTTTTCGCGTCTTTGTCGTCCGATGCAAAAGCTGCCGCGTCGTACGCCAAGTAATGAAACGCCCATTTCAAAAAGCGCGACATCGCTTTGTACGCATATCGGCCGGCCGCCGTGTAGACGTAGGCATCGCCGCGCCTCGTGACCAGTCCGTTAGTTTCCCAAGATTGCAAAATCGGCGTGAGAAAAAGTGACATGGGTAAATCGGTTTCTTCGTCCAAACGTTGCGGTATGATCACACCGCGATCCGCCGCCGATGTCAGGCGCCGCAACGCCGCGTCTTCCGTACCGACGAGACTCCCTGCCATCGGCCGATATCCTTGCGCAACCGCCGCGCGATACATGGGCGGCACAATCGGTTTCATAAAGCGGACGCGTCCCAAGCGACCGCCGCATGCCATGCCAAAAGCCACCATGTCGTGGCCGGCAAAGACCAATGTATTGTACAGGCTGCGCTCACTTTTGCGAGTACGCCAATGTGAACAGGAAATCGGCTCGGCGACCGCTTCCAACTCTTCCGTGGCGGCGCGGAACAACTCCTGCAATTTATCTTGATCCTGCGTCCAGTTATTTCTTTTATATTGCTGCCCTAAAATCGATTTCGGCAAAATTTGCAATTTGTACAGATCCAAGCCGGCAATCCCGCACTCCATCGCATCGCGCACATCTTCACGAATGCTCGCGACTGTCTGTCCCGGAAGCCCGTAAATCAAATCAATGACAATATCCGCTCGCCCCGCCGCGACGTATTCGCTCAGGCGGCGCTTGGCGCTTTCCCGCGTATCGCGACGGCCGATACGTTGGCGCACGTCGGTCGTAAACGCCTGCACACCGAAACTGAAGCGATTAATCCCGCTCGTGACCGCAGCGTGATATTTTTCCATATTCAAATCATCTAAACTTGATTCAAAAGTGATTTCCGCCGTCGGAGCTATGGTAAACGCCTTGCGCAACGCTCCCATGATCGCTTGAATCTGTTCCGGCTGTAGCACACCGGGCGTGCCGCCGCCGAAGAAGATCGCCGCCACATTCGCTGTGCGCGCGAATTCCGTTTGTCCGATGGAAGCGATTTCCTGCAAGAGCAGCGCCACATATTCTTCCACCTGTCGCTCCTGATAATGCTGCTTGGAAAACGCGCAATACGTGCATTGTAGTGTGCAAAAGGGAATATGCAGGTACAACGCGATCGGTCGTGCGGACGCAGGCCGATCCAAATAATCTTTCAATCTCGCCTGCAGCACATCCGGGGTCAACCGTACCTGCCGTGTCAATGCGGGTATGTCTCGCCATGTGATATCCCAAGGCGCACGTCGCCACTGCGCGCCCGCCGCGACAAAAAGCGGTTCGTTTCGCAAGGATTCCCAACGGACCCGCCATTGCTCTTGCGCAGCCGTCATCATTGGCGCTCCTCACCGGAATTCGCATGACCGCCGACGATATCCGCCATGTACCGAACCGATTTCGGATAATCTATACCGGGATTGCTTGTGAAAAGTTCCTGCGGCAGCCGGTACACGCGACCGTTTCGCACCGCCCGCAACGTCGCCCACGCGGGTTGATCCAAAAGCGCCTTGTCAAAAATGCCGTCCGATTCTCCGTGTCGAGCCATCGACCGCAATAAAATCACGTCGGGATCTGCCGCCGCCAAAGCCTCCAGACTGAACGGCGCCAAACGCGCGGATTCCGTTTGACCGCGACCGGCAAATACATCCGTGAAGCCGAGCCGACGCGCGACGTCGGAAGCGATACTCGTTTCATAGTCCAGCGTCACCGCCTGCGATGTACCGAATAAAATCGCTACCCGCACGGGTTCGCGCGGCGCCTTGACGATTTCCTGCTGCATTCTCCGCGCCAGTTCCTGTTGCACTGCGGCGGCTCGTTCATTATTCCCGCTCACCGCTCCGCACAAACGAATCGCCTCGCACACATCATCATAATTTGTCAAATTCAGCAAATATACCGGAATATGATTCGCCTCCAGCACCTGCGCCAATTTACCGTGCAGTTTGCCGTATCCGATCACCAAATCCGGATTCGCCGCGACAATTGCCTCCGCATTCGGATGCGCCAAATGGCCGACTTTCGGTTTATCTTTCGCCCGCTCCGTAACGCGATCATTACCAGTTTCCGCCCAGGCGACGTAATCGCCGCCTACCGCCTCCATAATTCCCAGCATTGACGGCGACAACAATACAATCCGCTCCGGCTTTTTAGTCAACGTAACCGTTTTTCCGCGCACGTCCGTTCCTTGGAAAAACACATGCTCTTGCGTTTTTTTCGTTGCCGTATCCTGCCCGCAACCGACGAGCAACGCCGCCGCGAGAACAAACAGCAGCCAGCCTTGCCACCAATGTCTATGCACGCAATCATCCTTTCCATGGTAAGTATGAATATTAAAAATTCCCTTGCAGCGTGTCCCGCCCTATGTAAAGAAAAGAGGAGAAGATTCTCCTCCTTTTCTTGCACAGTTAAAACTTGTATTCCAAACCGAGTGCCCATTCGCGACCGTACAAGCCAAGATTTTTATCGTACTTGTCGCCAATGTTTTCGATCTTGCCCCACAAACGCAGATCCGGATTGAATTGACGGGTAACGGTCAGATTCCAAAGTTGATAACTTTTCTTTTCTGTCGCCGCCTGTTTCGGGGCCGGCTCCACTAAGTAGTTGTGTTCACATTGCAACGACAACGCCGCTGACCAACCTGTATCCTGATGGTCATCGTAGCGCAGCTGCCAAGCTTGTGAAAGTTCGGAACGACGCGGTAAATCCTTATTTGCCGTCGTATCTTTCGCATCCAGCCAGGTGGAAACTACTTGCGCGGAAAGGGTATCGTTGAAACGATAGCCGAGAGTATTTTCCACGCCTTTAATGCGGGCTTTTTTCACATTGTTATATCGGTAGAGCTCATGTCCGTTTTGATCCGTGCCCACTTTCGAGCTATCAATCAGGTCATCCACCTTGTTGTCGAAGTAGGTCAGCGAGCCGTAGCCGCGATCCCATTCACCTTCGACGCCCAAGTCCCAGCCGGTCGATGTTTCCGGCTTGAGATCCGGGTTACCCAGGAGATGCACCCACTTCGGTCCCATTCTGCGATCCATATCATAGAAGAGCTGCATGAGCGACGGCGCGCGGAAACCTTTGCCGTAGTTCGCTTTGATGCGGAAATTGTCACGCGCGTTATATGTCACGCCGAGCTTCGGCGAAACATGACCGCCGAAATATTCATTGTGATCGTAACGCAACGCCGGCACGATAAACCATTTGTCAGCGCGAATTTCATCCTGCACGTACGCAGCGTACGTGGCCAACGAACGTTCCGACGCCACTTTGTTCGTACCGTTTTGGGAAACATGGTGTTGCTTCTCACCGGCGATACCCAAATTCGTGCCTTTGACTTTAGCGTCGGTATACGTTACGCCGTAAGTGAGTCGCTGATTGTCGGTAAGCTGCGTGGAGTTTTTGCCCTCCAACGTCCACTCGCGATTCGTATTGTCGTTGAAGTCGTATGCATTTTGTTTGCGTACCACAGCGTCATACGCTCGTTTTTCCAGAGGCTTCGACCCAGGTACCGTTTTAATAACTTTGGGGTCGGTTGCGTCTTCCCAGTCAAAACGGCTCATGTACGCGCTGACTTCCCAATCATTAACCGCCGTAGTACGTTGCCAACGCAAACCATACGTTTGCTGTTCCGATTTGCTGTCTCTTCCTCCCTCGATCTGCGCCATGCCGGTTAAAGGCGTTTTTCCCATCATAACCCGCAAAGGTCTCAACTCGGGATTCTGCGCGTCACTGGATAATTTCTCATGGTAATAATCCGCCGTAAAGGTCAACTTATTCGCATCGGCAAAATAGTAGTCAAGAGCGAGATTGTACGTCTGATCATTACCGAAATATTCCGACCACTTTTCGCCTTTGATCGTATCCCGATCGGTATGACGGAAACGCGCCCCTACGGTAGCGGCCAGTTTCCCTTGCCGGCCGGTATCGTAATGAACCCACTGCGTATGGCCCGTGGATGCGTATTCACCGCCGATCGAGCCGCTTGGCGAAGTCGATTTTTTCGTGATGATATTGATCACGCCGCCCATCGCGTCCGATCCGTACAGAGCGCTCGACGGTCCGCGGAGAATTTCAATTCGTTCCACCTGTTGCAAATTGATTCGCTCCATGGCGCGCGCGGTGCCCAAGCTGGCGCTCGAAGACTCGTTCGCAGGTTTACGACCGTCAACTAAAATCAACGATTTGTTCGTATCCATGCCGCGAATCATGACATCATGGCCGCCATGAGCGATCCGTGTTTGCATGATATTGGTATAGTACGAAAGCGCTTCGCGAATATTCGTCGCGCCGCTTTGGCGGATATTCTCGCCATCAATCACCTGCGTCGCCGCCGGTACTTCTTTCGTCGCATTTTGCGTGCGTGTAGCCGTGACAACGATATCACCGATGTCATATACCGGCACATCTGCCGCCACCGCAGTCATGCATCCCAAACAACACATTGCCAAAAGCGCCGCCTGTCGGCGTGCCAATTTATTCATTATTCCCCTCCGTTAATCACTTGAAAAATATTTTTGAATCCTTTTATCATTATATACTGTTTTTGATCAAAGTAAATACATTGCTATAATTCTAATTTTATTTTTTGTGCATATTCTTTATGGCATAGATCATTGTAATTAAGCGTATAAATCAATATATGTATCCATTTCATTAAAAGTAATTCCTCGCGCAAATGTAAACCATATTATTTTTTTTAAAACTATTCG
>NZ_CABSTC010000069.1:0-5520 GCF_902480485.1 uncultured Negativicoccus sp.
CCGGCGAAGACAAGATCGCCCAAGCCGCCCGCGCCGATAAACGCCGCGATCGTCATCAGGCCGACTGCGGTGACCGAACTGATGCGCACGCCCGCCATGATGACCGGCAAAGCCTGCGGCAATTCGACTTTGCGCAATACCTGCCAGCGCGAAAGACCGATGCCGATCGCCGCTTCACGCATCTGCGGACTAATTTGCGAAATGCCCGTATACGTATTTTTAATAATCGGTAACAGTGAGTATAAAATAACGACGATAATCGCCGGCAGACGACCGATCCCGAAGAACGGAATCGCGAAGCCCAACAGCGCCATGCTCGGGATCGCCTGCATGATATTCGCCGACTGTAATACCGGCGACTGCAGGTTGCGCCGGTACGAGATCAAAATCCCGAGCGGCACGCCCACTAGGACCGAGATCGCGACCGCGATGGCGGTTAGTTCGATATGTTCCCATAAGAGGGAGAGAATGTAGGACCAGTTGGAGGTGACATAGGAAATAAAACCGTTCACGCCTGCACCTCCTCATCTTCGATATACTGCCGGGAAAGCGTCGTGACAAGACTCGACTGCGTAATCAGACCGAGCAGCGAATGTTTTTCGTCGACGACCGGAATATAATAGAGATTATGCGCGTTGATTTTCGTCAAGGTGTCGACCAGCGTATCCGAGGGCGCTACCGTTTCCAAGTGCGTTTCCATCACGTCGGCAACCGGCGTCTGCAGGTCATCCAAGGCGCGCAACTTCTGCGCGAAGACCGAGCCCAGCAGCTCGCGCGTGCGCAGATTGATGACCAAAAGGCCATTGACGTGCGCCCGACGCATGCGCTCCAGCGCGCGGAACGCGGTCAGATCCGGCCCGCAGGTATGCGCGCTGGTGACCATGATGTCTTCCGCGCGGATCAGTTCCGGCGAATTCCAGATTCTGTTTTTACCAATGAAATCGGCGACGAACTGATTGGCCGGATTTTTCAAAATATTTTCCGGCGTGTCATACTGCGCGATCACGCCTTTGTCGATAATGCAAATGCGATCGCCCAAACGGATCGCTTCGTCCATATCATGCGTGACGAACACGATCGTTTTATGCAATTTGTTTTGCAACGAGCTGACTTCGTCCTGCAGCGCCGTGCGCGTGAGCGGATCCAACGCGGAAAAAGGCTCGTCCATTAAAATAATATTCGGATCGCAGGCAAACGCGCGGGCGACGCCGATACGTTGCTGCTGACCGCCGGACAGTTCCGACGGATACCGATGCAGAAAATGTTCCGCGTCCAAGCCCACCATATCCAACAGGTGTGCCGTGCGCTCTTTGATCTGCTCGACCGGCATTTTCAGCGCGCGCGGAATGACTTCGATGTTTTCGGCAATCGTCATATGCGGGAACAGTCCCGTTTGCTGAATGACGTAGCCGATGTTGCGCCGCAATGCGAGCACATCTTTTTTCGCGATATTTTCGCCGTCAATACGAATTTCTCCCGATGACGGCTGAATGAGCCGGTTAATCATTTTCAACAGCGTCGTCTTACCGCTGCCGGATTCACCGATCAGGCAAACCGTTTCCCCCGCGGGAATGGTGAGAGTGACATCGCGCAATACTTCGGTTTCTTTGTAACGTTTCGTAATATGGTCAAATTCAATCAATACGACCACTTCCTTTCGTAGCTGACAATCGTCAAATAAGCATGTAAATTGGTCCGAAGTATGCATAAATACATACAAAGTATAATAATATTATAACATTTTTTGAGATTTCATGCGAATTGGCGTCGCGGCAACCGCTTACGGCGCGTGTTTTCTTTGACAAGTGCGGGCCCGCTCGGTATACTGATTTTAATGGTGCGGGGGAACTGCGTGCGCGGTTGAGAGGACGAGGTCCGACCCTTTGAACCTGTGGGTTAAGACCTGCGTAGGGAGCACACCCGTCTGAGCGGCGGGCGTTGCCGCGAGGAAGGGAGAGAAAAATGAAATTATCGACACGTGTATTAACGGAAAGCGGTCTTTGTATCGCGCTGAGTTTGCTCTTGGGGATGATCGTCTTTTGGCGCATGCCGCAGGGCGGATCGATTCATGCGGCGCACATGGTACCGCTTTTATTGTTGGCGTTGCGTCGCGGACCGAAAGTCGGCATGATGGGCGGCTTGACGTACGGCATTTTACACTTCCTCTTGGGGGCCAAATATTCGCTGCATCCGCTGAGCATAATTTTAGATTACCTGCTTGCTTACGCCGCGCTTGGTCTGGCGGGCTACGCGAAAGAGTATAATCGCGCCAGCGCGTTGGTTTGGTCGGCGTTGGCGATGTTCGGTCGCTATGTGATGACCGTGCTGTCCGGCGCGATCGTGTTCGGATCGTATGCGCCGGCGGGCATGAACCCATGGTGGTACTCGATCACGTATAACGCGACGGTGATTCCTCCGGACGCGATCATCAACCTGGTAGTGTTGGCGCTGATTTACGCGCCGATCATGCGCATTCAACGATGAGAAAAAGCAAAAATACGCGCGTATGCGCGTATTTTTTTGTGGCGTGATTCCATATAGGAGCGAGTGAAAAACGAAGCGAGACAAGCGATTTAAGTTCATTTGACCGGCTTGCATGAAGCAAATGAAGCGGCGGGAACTTGACCTTTGCGTTTTATCTCGGGTAACCATATTTTGAGCAATAAAAAAGCACCGCGATAGCGGTGCTTTTAGTTTTAGAACAACAAGAAGTTCGCGAGCACGAGTGTGATACAAGAACCGATCATCGGGATCGCGGTACGTTTGACGAGATCGAACGACGAAATGTTCGCCATGCCGCTGACGACGATGATAACGGCCGTAATCGGCGAAATCGCGCGGGCGGAGCTGGCGATGAAGTGCATCGGCAAAATCATCGTTACCGCGGCAATACCGCTCTTGGCGGCGATATCCGGAACGAGGTTGGCGAACGCGAAGAACGGAGCGTTACCCGAACCCATAACGACGGAACATACGCCGATGATGATGATCATGACGAGCGAAAGAGCGATCGCGCCGAAACCGCTGTTTTGCGTCCCGGAGATCAACGCATCAATCGTGCCGCTGACCATGAGGCCGCGGGCGAACGTTTCACCGGCGACGATCAACGTGACGACGTTGGCCATCTGACGACCCATGCCGTCAAAGAAAATCTGCAATTCTTCGGCCACCTGCTTGCCGTTGCGGGTGCGGATATATTGCGCCAGCATACCGACGGCGGTACCGATAAGCATCGCCTTGATGATGTCCATCTTAATGTCGGGAATCAGCAACGGGCTGAAGACCAAAATCAAAGCCAAAGGAACGATCGGCAACAATGCGTAAATAAGCGGCGGATGCGCATTGTCCAAGTTCACGTTATCGGTCGATACTTCGACATCTTCTTTACGCATCGGTTGCACTACGTGACCGTCGCGTTTATCCATGTATTTCTGGGTAAAATAATGCAAAATCGCGACCACCGGGAAGACGCAGAGGGCTACCGGTACCTGGTAATCATGCCAGTACATTACCGGATCGATACCGGAGAGTTCCGCCGCCAAAATCGTACCGGTGTCACTTGGACTCCAGTCGAGGCAAAGCGTGGTTGCGATCGCGGCCGCGGCCGAAAGACGGCTGACGCCGAGCGCTACCAAGATCGGGAACATGGTTACCATCAAGAGCATCGCCAAACCCGACGCGCTGTTAATAGCCAGACCTAATACCATACCGAGCGCCCAGCAGGCGGATAAAACGAGGTACGGCGATTTTAAGCGCAAGAGCGGCTGGATCGTCAAGTTGACGAGCGCGCGGCTCGCGCCGATGTGGTCCATGTAGCGGGCGAAACCGGCGACGGCCATAATGTTCAAGCCGAGTTTAGCGGCGCGCGAGGAAAGCACCGTACGAATAAATTCAAAGAGATCGAAAAGCAAAGAACCGGTGCTGCCTTTGCCGGCCGGGAAGATTTCTCCATACCCTGCAATGACGGACACGAACATCAGGAACATGCCGCCGATGAATAAAATGGTCTGCGGTTTATAGCGCTTCACAATGAAGTAGGCTACCCAGACGGTCACCAAAATTGCCAATAAAATGTTCACAACATCACCCCTCTACAACCCTTACTAAGCTCATATTTACAAAGCTTATATATTGGTATCATTATAGCATGATAAAGAGCCAAATCGGCTATAAAATTTTTGGGATAGGGGAGTATTTATTGCTATTTACGCATATGGATTTGCATAGCGATCGAAATTTGAGAATATCCGCCAAATACGCACAAAAAAACCGCCGGAAGGCGGTTTTTTATTCGAAATCGCAAACTTGCGCGTCCTCTTTACAATATTTAATCTGCTGACATATACATTTGTCTTTCTCGCGGAAAAGTTGCGGCAAGAAGCGCAACAACTCTTCAAAACGTTCTTCGTTGATCGAATAGCGCGTCCATAAACCTTCGCGACGGGATTTGACGACGCCCGCTTCGACAAGAATTTTCATGTGGTAGCTCAGCGTCGACTGCGAGAGCGAAAAACTCTGCAAAATATCGCAGGCGGATAATTCGCAACAGGAAAGCATGTCGACAATGCGCAGACGAGTTTCGTCGCTCAATGCTTTGAAAATATCGGCGTAAGTTTTGTAAGTGAGTTCCATGTCAAAATTCCTTTCCGTGTCGGTCGCGGGGATGATCTGCAGCGACGCGTTCCGCGCATGCGTGCGCAAGTCGGCGCAACCGATGCGGCAGATCTTTCCGGCGCTTGCGATTCGCTTCACGAGTTTCGGTCCGAAGCGTTTACGGGAGCGCATTGCCTTTGTTCGGCACTTCACTGGTAAAAATCGCAAATTCCAAGCGCATGATTTTATATTGAAAATATTCTTTATAATACTTTACCCGATTTTGACGGTGTTGTCAAAATTTTCGATATAGCATCGAATTGGTTTATTTTTTTGCAATCAAAAGGAGAGCCCGCGGGCTCTCCTTTGAAAAAGGGGGAGATTATTTATAACGCGACGACTTCTTCGTTGACGCGCGCTTCGCGTTCCATTTTTTCCTGCGCGATATTTTTTCCTTCCCACTGATTGACAATGGCGGCGCAGGTCATATCGCCTGTGACGTTCAAGCAGGTGCGGATCATATCCAAAATACGATCGACGCCGGCGACAAGCGCGATGCCTTCCAACGGCAAACCGGTGGTTTGCAAAACCAGCATGAGCATGATCATGCCGGCGCCCGGAACGCCCGCGGTACCGATGGAAGCAAGGGTCGCTGTCAAAATAATCATCAATTGGTGGCCGATATCGAGGTTGATGCCATACACCTGCGCGATGAAGATTGCGCAAACGCCCTGATAAATCGCCGTGCCGTCCATGTTGATGGTCGCGCCCAACGGCAATACGAAACTGGTGATGGATTTATCGATGTTCAAATTTTCTTCGCAGCACTGCATAGACACCGGTAATGTGCCCGAGGAACTCGAAGTGGTAAAGGCCACCGCCATGGCCGGGAAAACGGCGCGGAAAAATGTCAGCGGGTTCAATTTA
>NZ_CABSTC010000070.1:0-5475 GCF_902480485.1 uncultured Negativicoccus sp.
TGATGTCCGCACCGAGATGCCAGCGCCTCCGGTCTTCTGTTCGATCCGTCGATTGTCCGTGTGTTTATCGACATTTTGAGTTAACGCGCGCCTGACGCGATCACCCAACCGATAATTTGCGCGGCGCCGGCTCGGTGCAGGACACGCGCCGCTTCTTCAAGCGTAGCGCCCGTAGTATAGATATCATCCACAAGAATCACCGTACAACCTGTCAATGGAACTCCTTCCCACCGGAAGGAGTTTTTTATATTGGTATGACGATCCGTACGACTCAATGTGGATTGCGCCGGCGTGTGACGTACTTTGACAAGGTCTTTTGACCACTGCCAGCCGCGCTCCTGCGCGAGCGGTGCGAAAATTTCCGCCACCTGATTAAAGCCACGCTCGGCGTAGCGCTCCCGCGAGAGTGGAATCGGTACGCACAGAGCGTCATCCGGAAACGCATCCGGCCAGGGAAAATCGCGCAACAAATTTTGAAATACCAGTGGATTCAAATGCTTGCGTCCGAATTTATAACGCAACAAGGCGCTGCGCACGCCGCCGCGGTAATCCGTGCAAGCGTAACATCCCGTAAGCTTGCCATGATGACTCCCCGCAAGCTGTCGCGGCTGCCATACCTCGTCACGGCAATGCCGACACCACTCACCGTGCCGACTGACCGCCACGTGACAGCCGGGGCAATGCGGCGGATATAAAAAAGATAAAAGATATTGCCAAAAACTAGGCATCGATTTCTCCTGTCAAACGCGCACGCAAAAGGCTGGTGCGACCGGCTGTGTGTTGGGTGCGCAATGCTTTCTTGAACGCCGCCGGCGAACCGACAATATACACATGGGATTTGGCACGGGTCACTGCCGTATACACAAGATTTCGCTGCAACATGATTTGTTGCGAAGGCAGCAGCACCAACACTACCGTTTCGTATTCGCTCCCCTGACTCTTATGCACAGTCAGTGCATAAGCCAACTGCAGTTCCTGTAACTCACCGCGCTCATAGGTAGAATTTTTAATGCGAAAATCGACCGCGATATGTTCCTCGCCGACTGCATATACTTCGCCCAAATCACCGTTATAAACGCCTTTTTCGTAATTATTTTTCCGCTGCATGACCTTATCGCCGACCTGCAAACCGCGGTTGGATTTTCCCATGTATCCGTGCGCCTGCCGCTGCAACGCCTGATTCAATGCATCGACACCGCAGATACCTCGGTACATCGGCGCCAGCACCTGCATGGCAAACTGACGCTCCGGATCCGCGTAACGGAGCGTGCGACAAAGTGACAAAACTTCCTCGAGCGCTTCTTCTTCGGCGCAGTCGATAAAAGTAACGTCATCACGCCACACCGGCATCTGCCCTTGGCGTATGGCCGCGGCGGCCAGCGCAATACCGCTGCCTTCCTCCTGTCGGTAAATATGCTCCAGCCTTACGACCGGCACCGTATCCGATGCGATGATATCGCGCAACACGTTCCCCGGACCAACCGGCGGCAACTGATCGACATCACCGACAAAAATGACGCGGGCGTGATCGGGCACCGCCTCCAAAAAATGGTACATCAGGCTGACATCCAACATGGACGCCTCATCGATAATGAATAAATCGCCCTTCAAAGGATTTTGCGCATCACGCTGAAAAACACTTGCGTCCTCCACCAATCCCGCTTCCAACAACTTATGCAAAGTGGACGCGTCCTGCTCGGATGTTTCCGCAAGTCGCTTCGCGGCTCGTCCGGTCGGCGCAGCCAAAACAGTTCGCAGACGAGCTTGGGAAACAACCGCCAAAAGAGCCCGCACCAATGTTGTTTTGCCCGTACCGGGGCCGCCGGTAATCACGAGCACGCCGGTTTCCAGCGCGGCAAGGATGGCTTGAATTTGCTCGGCGGCCAACGTCACCTCTTCTTTTGCCGCCCACTTTTCCAAAATCATTTCCGCACCGACTACCGTCAGCGGTTCTACTGTCTGCAGACGCTCGATGTGATGCGCTACACCCGTTTCCGCTTCATACAAAGAAAGATGGTACACGTAAGCTGTATCATCGACAATCGTCACGGGATAAACGCCATACTCCAAAAGTTCTCCCAAGGCCTCGCGAATACGATCTTCATCGATCCGCAGAAGGCGCGCCGTTTCCCGTGCCAGAGTTGCCAACTTCAAGCAACTGTGACCGCGTTCGGCTCCCCGCAGAAGCACTTCATTCACACCCGCTTCGATCCGATCCATGGAATCTTGCGGCATCCCCGCGTGCATGGCCAGCGCATCGGCACTGCGAAACGGAAATCCTTCCACATCGCGCGCCAGTCGATACGGATCATTTTCCAGCACCGTCAGAGCCGATTCCCCGTATTGCTTTTGCAATACCGCGGCAAATCGTCCGGCCACGCCCGCTTCCTCCAGCGCCAACGTCAGCGCATGCAAGTCGCTTACTTCGTGGTATGTCTGCGCAAAATTGCGCCAAGTGGTTTCACCGATACCGCGCACTTCCGCTAACCGTTCGGGCGATGTATCCAAAACGGCAAGCGTTTCCTCACCGAAATGATCCACAATTCGTTTGGCAAGTGCGGGACCGATGCCGCGAAACAGGCCCGAACCGAGATAACGAACGATGCCGGCGGCGCTTTGCGGGCGCACTCTTCGCAACGCGGTAATGCGCAGCTGTCGTCCGAAGCGCGGATGTTCCACCCATGTACCGCTGACTTCGACCTCTTCACCGACAAGCGGCGCGCTCACATTACCGACCAATGTCCAGCTTTTATACTGCTGCGACGGTCGCATTTTGAACACGCAAAAAGAATCGTCTGCCGCTGCAAAAATAATACTTTCCACGGTACCGGCAAACGTTTCTTCCCACTGTCCGTTCATGACTCCTGCGCCTTTCGGCAAATAGTCATAACCGCCTGCAAAAATTCTTCATACGCCTTTCTTTCTGTCCGGTTTACATCCGCGCTGAGCGTTTGGCGATTTTGCGCCTCACGCTCCGGATCGTAAACGGACAGCCCGTGCTCGCTTTTATAGCGGCCGATCGCCTGTGCCAGCGCGAGCCGTTGTAAAAAAAGCGGCTTGATCTGTGCATCCAGCGCACGAATTTCATTACGCCATTGTTCGAGTTCCGTCATATTTCCTCCTGTCTGTATTATAACCCACAGCAGTATTTTCCCAAGCAAAAAGAGGAATCCGAAGATTCCTCTTTTTACGAATGCAACATTCTGTGCAATACTTCGCCGATCTTGCGAATACCTTCACGAATGCGCGCCTCGTCCATGCTTGAATAGTTCAGTCGGAAATAATTTTTCTGCTTTGTTACCGGGAAAAATCCTTCCCCCGGCGTAAACGCAACATTTTCTTGCAACGCTTGCGTCAACACGTCACGCGCATCACAATCTTTAGGCAGTTCCACCCAGATGAACAAGCCGCCGCGCGGTTCCGTCCAATGCACATCGGCCGGAAAATGCTGCTGCATAGCGGTCAGCATCACATCATGACGTTGCCGATATAAATCCGCATTCGCCGCGACATGACCTTCATAGTCCGCTTCCTGTAAAAACGCGGCCACTTGCCGCTGCACCAATGACGAAGTCGAAAGATCCGCCGCCTGTTTTACAAAGTCAGCGCGTTCGATGACTTCCGCAGGTCCCGCCAAATAACCGATCCGTAAACCGGGTGATAACGTTTTGGAAAATGTCCCCAGAAAAGTAACAAGATGTTTCGTATCCAGCGCTTTCAACGTCGGTAACGCTTCTCCCGAAAAGCGTAATTCACCATACGGATGATCTTCCCACACCGGAATTTCATATTGATTGACAAGCTCCATGAACTTTTGCCGGCGCGCAAGTGACCAGGTAATGCCGGTCGGATTTTGAAAATCCGGAATGACGTAAATGGCCTTTACCTTTTTTTGCGTGGCGAGAATTTCCGCCAGCGCTTCCGGAATTACACCTTCTTCGTCCATCGGCATTTCCACGTACGTCGGCTGCGCCAGATCAAAGGCATTCAGAGCGCCGATGTAAGACGGCCCTTCCACCAGCAATACATCGCCGGGATCCAGAAAGACACGAGCTAAAAGATCCAATCCCTGTTGCGAACCGGCCGTGATTAAAATATCGTCCGGCACTACGGTTGTCTGCAAATGATTTTGGAACCAATCGGACAGATATTCACGTAAGGGCAAGTAGCCGCGCGAAGGCCCGTATTGCAAGGCAGCCACACCGTCCTTGGCAAATACTTCCTGCGTAACGGCCGCTAACGTTTCAATCGGAAATGTTTCCGGTGCGGGTAAACCGCCACCGAACGAAATTACTTCCGGTTGCGCCGTCAATTTGAGCAGCATATCAATATCCGATGGAGCAAAATTCTGCGTTAATCGAGAAAACTTCATGCTCCAATCACTTCTTTTCGCGAGCGGTCATATTCTTCTAACGCCAAGATCGCGTTTCGATACATTTCTTTATCTACCTTGTACGGCATTACGTTCAAATCAAAAGTTTGCAACGCCCGTGTCAGAACCGGTTCCAATTCGTCGACCGTCACATCGACATCGGCAAGACAGGTCGGTAATTGCATGGCGCGATTAAAGTCATATACTTTCGCCAGCTCGTCGTCCGCGCCGTCCATCGCAAGCAACACCAATACTCCGTACGAAACGAGTTCACCATGCATATGGTTGGCTTCCACTTGCGGCAGCTCCACCAAGCCGTATGTAAGTGAATGCGCCACGGCAGTATTGTAATCCGGTTCCAGAAAAATCGAAGCAAAACCGGTGCTGACAATTACATTAAGGATCGTTTGCCGCAGCGCTTCGCTGGTTTTACCTGCCTGCGCGTCCTTATAACCGGTGACAGCCGACTGCATCAACGGCTCGGCACACATGCCGCTGAGCGTCACGCCCACCTGATTGGAATGAAGAATCGAACGATCGCGCGCGGACAGTCGGCTTTCATAATATTTGGCTACCGAATCCCCGATCCCCGCCCAAAGATACTGCGCCGGTGCGGAACCGATAATACGTTCATTAATAAACGTATGAACCGGTGGATGATTTGCGTCATAGGCGCGATCAAAACGATGGTCTTCCAAATAAACAGCCGCGATGCTCGTCACGGCCGCACAGGTCGCCGCAATGGTCGGAAATGTAAAAAACGGTTTTTGCAATTCGCCGGCGATGACCTTGACCGTATCAATCGCTTTCCCTCCGCCGACGGCAAACAACATATCCGCGTCGGCAACGGTAGGAATTTCCGCCAGTCGTTCGGCATTGGCAAAAGAACATTCTTTGCCGTACATTCGCCAATCCGTTACCTCCAGTGATGTCTTTTGAAGAGCCGCTTCTAATGCCGGCCGCGCTTTTGCAAGCGCTGTTTCGCCGCCTAAAATGGCGACCGTTTTCCCGTACGTTGCACAAACGGTTTCAATGGCTGCATACGCATCATCTCCGCCGATCGTGAACCCCGGAATATTAACGGTGTACGACTTCATGAAATC
>NZ_CABSTC010000071.1:0-5221 GCF_902480485.1 uncultured Negativicoccus sp.
CTTAACATGGGCGGAGTTTAATGAACGCGGACGTCTTGGCTGTGCCCGGTGTTACGAAGTCTTTGCTGATTCTTTATTACCTTTATTGCAGCGGTTGCAGGGGGCGACGAACCATGTCGGTAAAGTGCCTTCAAGAGGGTCCGGTGTTTTTACTACCAATCACCAGATTAAGCGGTTGCAGCAGCAACTGAATACTGCGCTGGAAAAAGAAGAATATGAAGAGGCGGCGCGTCTGCGCGATGAAATCTACGCGTTGCAACATGAGCCGCCAAGAAAAAAAACGGAGGAGGGGCAGAAATGAATATTCAAAATGTTTTGACGAGCCCCGCTCAGCCGTGGTTTCAAGGAAGCCACCCGGATAGTGATGTCGTGCTTTCCAGCCGAGTTCGTTTAGCCCGTAATATTGCCAATATTCAATTTCCGAACATGGCCAACGAAAGTGAATTGATGGCCGTGGAAATGGCAGCCAATGAGGCCAAGCAATCTCTTAGCGAAGAGTATCAAGAAGAGATGACGTACGTAAAAATGTCGGATCTGGATCGTGTCGACCGTGAAATTTTATTGGAAAAACATTTAGTGAGCCCGCAACTGATTTCCGTGCCTGTACATCGCGGTATCGTAATCAATGAAGCAGCAGATATAACGTTTATGGTTAACGAAGAAGATCATTTTCGGTTACAAATGTTAGCCGGCGGGTTACAGCTGGAATCATTGTGGGAAAAAGCCAACCGTGCAGACGACGCATTGGAAAGCAAAATAAACTTTGCATTCACAGATAAATGGGGCTACCTAACGGCATGCCCAACCAATGTCGGTACCGGGATGCGGGCCTCGGTTATGGTGCATGTGCCGGCATTAGTCAGGACTAAAAAAATGAAGCGGATTATTCAGGGTATTTTGAAGTTCAGTTATTCTGTGCGCGGAATTTACGGTGAAGGATCGGAGATGCTGGGAGATATTTTACAAATCTCCAATCAGGTCACACTGGGAGTCCGTGAAGCAGAAATTGTAGAAAATTTAACGAACCTGACTCATCAGCTTATAAAAGAAGAAACAGCAGCGCGGGAAGAACTGCGCCGCACACAGGCGGTGGAACTGCGCGATGAAATTTGGCGCGCGTACGGTATTTTACGATATGCTCGAAAACTATCGGGACACGAAGCATTGACATTATTGAGTACTGTGGAGTTGGGGCGCATCTTGGGGTGGCTGCCTCATATTCCCGAAAATTTATTTCGCGAGATGATGGTTACGACACGTCCGGGGTTTCTCCGACGCTATGCCAACACCGCAACACTTAATGAAACGGACCGCGATCGGTGGCGAGCAGCTGTCGTTCGTGAAACATTAGACAACAAAGTAAAGGAGTGAAAGTATATGAACAATAAATTAACGGAAAGCGCAAAGGCAGCACTGGCCTATGCGCAAGAAACCGCGATGGAAGCAGGTTCAGATGTCGTCGGCACGGAACATATCCTGTTGGGGATTGCTTCACAGCCGAAAAGTATCGGTGGCAAAGTATTAAATGAAGTCGGCTTTACGCTTGAAAAAGGTCGTGCCATGTTGCTTGGGAATCGTCCGGCAAATCCGTCTTCCGATATCGGCATGAGTCCGCGCACTAAACGTGTCTTGCAAAGTGCAGTTGGGGAAGCAGCTCGTTTAGGACAAAATTATATCGGTACTGAGCATTTGCTTTTGGGTATTCTGCGTGACAGTGGCGGCATCGCGGTGCGGATGTTGCAGGAACTTGGTATTGGCGGTCGAGAGCTGACCCAAGCATTTCAGAAATATCTCGGCACGGAAACGGATCAGGAAGCCGGCGACACCAATTCGGATTTGGGTGACTTGGGTGAGTATGCACGTGATTTAAATAAAATGGCAGAAGAAGGCAAAATCGATCCCGTCATCGGTCGTGAAAAAGAAATTGAGCGAGTGATTCAAATTTTGAGCCGTCGCACTAAAAACAATCCGGTGCTGATCGGAGAGCCGGGGGTAGGTAAAACAGCGATTGCGGAAGGCCTTGCGCAACGCATTGTGTCAGGTAATGTGCCCGAAATTTTGAGAAATCGTAAAATTATTTCGCTGAACATGTCATCTGCGGTCGCGGGTACTAAATACCGTGGAGAATTTGAAGAACGCTTGAAAAAAATTATTGACGAAGTACGTAAACATGAAGAGTGGATTTTATTTATTGATGAATTACATACCTTAATCGGTGCGGGCAAGACGGAAGGCGCTATGGATGCGGCTAACATTATGAAGCCTGCTTTAGCGCGCGGAGAATTGCAATGCATCGGTGCGACTACGTTGGACGAGTATAAAAAACATATCGAAAAAGACGCCGCTTTGGAACGTCGTTTCCAGCCGGTTTTAGTCGGTGAACCGACCGAAGAAGATGCGGAACAGATTTTATTAGGATTACGGGATCGCTATGAAGGGTTCCATAAAGCTAAAATTACAGATGAAGCGATTCATGCCGCAGTCCAACTTTCGGCTCGTTATATCGCGGATCGATTCTTACCGGATAAGGCAATCGACGTAATGGATGAAGCAGCGGCAAAAGTACGCATTGCGGCCGCGGCTACACCTCCCGACATTAAATCGAAAGAAGAAGAGCTTAATAAGGTATTGAAAGAAAAGGAAGAAGCAGTAACTTCGCAGGAATATGAACGTGCCGCTCAATTGCGCGATCGCGAACACGAGTTGCAGGATGAATTGAATAAAATTAAATCCGGCTGGAATAAAGGGGATGCCGATAATTTGGTCGTCAATAAGTCGGATATTGAAGAAGTCGTCGCAAGCTGGACCGGTATTCCGTTAAAACAAATGCAGCAGGAAGAAACCGAACGATTGCTGCATTTGGAAGAAGATTTACATGCGCGTGTTGTAGGGCAGGAGGATGCTGTACAGGCGGTTGCGAAAGCCATTCGTCGTGCTCGCGCGGGATTGAAAGATCCGAAACGGCCGATTGGTTCATTCCTGTTCCTCGGACCGACCGGTGTCGGTAAAACCGAATTGGCACGCACACTGGCAGAAAATCTGTTCGGGGACGAGAATTCCTTGATTCGTTTGGATATGTCCGAGTACATGGAAAAACATACTGTTTCCCGTCTTGTTGGGGCATCCCCCGGATACGTCGGTTATGAAGAAGGCGGTCAGCTGACAGATGCGGTACGTCGTCGTCCGTATAGTGTTATTTTGCTGGACGAAGTGGAAAAAGCGCACGCTGATTTCTTCAACATCCTTTTACAGGTATTGGACGACGGGCGGCTGACGGACAGTCAGGGACGTACTGTCGATTTCCGTAATACCGTAATTATTATGACCAGTAATTTGGGTTCACGGCGCTTACAGAATGATTCTGCGGAAATGGGCTTTTTGGTAGGGAAAAATAACGATACCTCAAGCGAACGAATTGCCCAAACGGCACGTAAAGAAATCATGGACGAAGTAAAACGCTTTTTCCGTCCGGAATTTTTAAATCGAATTGATGATATCATTATTTTCCACCCGCTGGAAAAAAAGGACTTGGAACATATCATCGATATTATGTTGACAAAGATGAACTGTCGCCTGAGCGAACAAAAAATGACGGTCGAAGTAACGCCGGCGGCCAAGAATTTTCTGATTACGAAAGGCAGCGATACCCAATATGGAGCACGACCGCTGAAGCGTGCTATTCGGAAATTCATCGAAGATCCGATTTCCGAACAGATTTTAGCCGGGAATTTGAAGCTGAGCGCTACCGTTGTAGCAGATAAAAATGATGATGATACATTGCGATTTACATCGAAGCCAGCGATGAAAAACAGCTCGGATGCGGCAACGTCAGACACGCCTTCCGAAAGCGCAGAGAAATAGCAAAAAACCGGTAGATTTTCTACCGGTTTTTTGCTATTTCAACCACACGTCAGCTATGCTAGACTAAAGAGAAGAAAAGAGGAATGTAATGGCGAAAAATAAAACTGTATTTTATTGCACGGAATGCGGTGCGCAAACGTTGCGTTGGAGCGGTCAATGCATGCAATGCGGTGCGTGGAATACGCTTGAGGAGCGCGTAGTGAGTGTGAAAACTTCGCATACTGTGAAGGCGACCTCGGACACGCGTGCATTGCGGTTCAGTGAAGTTAATGCCGATGCGACTCGACGTTGGCCGATCGGTGATCGTGAATGGGACAGGACGTTAGGGGGCGGCATTGTCCCTGGAAGTCTGATCCTACTCGGCGGAGATCCGGGCGTCGGTAAATCCACACTGATTTTGCAAGTAGCCGCTGTTCTTGCGGAAAGTCACTCCGTTTTATACGCCAGTGGTGAAGAGTCTGCGTCCCAAGTGTTACTGCGGGCACAGCGTTTGGGTATACCCACGGACAATTGCTACCTTCTTTCTATGACTGATTTGGAACAGGTACTGGCCGAAGCAAAACGGCTGGAGACCGATGTTCTTGTTATTGATTCCATTCAAACAATGCAGATGTCGGATGCTGACGGCATAGTGGGCAGTGTCAGCCAAGTCAAAGAATGTACGCAGGCACTGTTGCATTTCGCAAAAGAGACCGGTACAGCGGTCATTATTATCGGTCATGTCACCAAGGAGGGGAATATTGCCGGGCCGCGTCTTTTGGAGCATATGGTCGATACCGTCTTGTATTTGGAAGGAGAAGCAGGGCATCCGTTGCGTGTTTTGCGTGCTGCCAAAAACCGTTTCGGAGATACCGCGGAAAGCGGTGTGTTCAGTATGCAAACAGACGGCCTTGCCGCAGTCAGTGATTTGTCACGCATGTTGCTCGCCGATCGTAGTGAAGCGCAAATCGGCACGGTGGTATTTGCCGGCTTGGAAGGGATCCGTCCGCTGCTCGCCGAGGTACAGGCGTTGACCAATCCTACTGCGTTCGGGTATGCAAAACGCACGGCCGTCGGATATGATCAAAATCGATTGACGGTGTTATTGGCTGTCTTGGCAAAACACGCGGAAGTCGGCGTGACCGAGCAGGATGTGTATGTTAATGTCGCGGGTGGCTTACGTATTACCGAGCCGGCGATTGATCTGGCCGTGGCATTGGCGATTTTCTCCGTGCTGTACAATATCCCGGTTTCCCCGCAAACAGCGGCTATTGGCGAGATCGGTTTGACGGGGGATGTCAGGCGGGTGCCGCAAATCGAAAAACGCTTGCAGGAACTTTCTAAAATGGGATTTAAAACCGTTTTCTTGCCGGCCGCCAAT
>NZ_CABSTC010000072.1:0-4988 GCF_902480485.1 uncultured Negativicoccus sp.
GTTTTCCCTTTTTGCGCGCCATCGCATTCGCGGCCGCATGCTCGATTACATCTATAAAAACGGGACCGATATCCCGGTTGCCGACAGCGCCTGGGCCGAAAGCCGCGCTCAATTCAACAGCCTCGTGACGGAGGCGACGGATGCGTTTGAGGCGGCCGATCGGACGTTTTTGTGGGAAGCGGTGCGTAACGCCGTGCATCGTTTGCCGCCGAAGGAACAGCAGGTGGTCGACGGTATTTACATGCAAAATCGCGAGCCGAAAGAGCTGGCGCTGGAATTACAAGTTTCTAAAACTTACATTTATAAACTGCAAAAAACCGGTGTGCGCCGCCTGCGCGGCATGTTGTCGCGCTTGATGCACGAACGGCGCGAGTAAATGAAGATACATCGGCTATAATTTGCGAGAATTCGCTCAAAAACAAGAGTATTATGCAGAAAAGCAATGCTGAATACGGTTGCAAAGAAAACCCGAAAAGCCGATTTTAAATTGATTAGGAAAATTTATTCAGAAATTTTACAAGAAAGGAGTACACGCATGAGCCTTTCCCGAGAGGAGCTTGTCCGTCGCGTCGAAACGGCGCGGCGCTGGCTGGAACAGGCGGAACATTCGTTTCATGACGAAACGCCGCTGAAAGGCGAGTTGAACTTGCTTTTGGCCCAAGCCGAAATGCAAAAACTTCGGGAAGACCGCGGCATGTCCCGACAGTGGCAACATTGGCAACGTGCTCTCGCGCTGGTGACGGCGCTCGTCATGGTGAGCGGTTTCGGCTGGTGGTGGCAACGGGATGATGACGCTCCCACGCCGGTTACGGCTCCCGCAGCGGTGGTTAAAACAGTTCCCTTGGAACGTCCGGCGGCATTGCCGCAAGCGGCCGTTTCGCAAGTCGCGCAGCAAGCGCCGGCGGCAAGCACGGTAGCGCAGACGAGTGCGCCGGCAGTGCATGCGCCGCCACCGGTCAAAACGGCACCGGCAGCGCCAACAGTGCAACTTGCTCCGGACGAGATGCAGTCGGTGGTCAGCGATGCGGCGAAGGTGTTGCGTACACCGTAATTATCAAGTAAACTAAACCTATCATTCGGAGGAATGGATACCATTTGCAATTAGGAGGATATGACTATATGAAACATGGTAAACAGGCGCGGCAATGGCTTGTCGCCGCAGTCACGCTGGCAACGCTGGGAGTGACTCAGGGGTTCGCGGCGGATGCGCCGACGACGGTTTCCGAACAGCATATGCCGTACAATGAAGCGGCTATCTCAACGACGGTGACGCCGGGCGCAAGCGACTCGCTTGCGGCGCAGGGATTAATCGACAATCCGGCGTTGACCGTCGGTCAGACGACCCAGACGAGCAATGTGCAGGCGCTGTATGTAGCCAAAGCGGACCAGGCGGCGATCGATGCGCAGGTCGGTAAAACGGTTACAAAAGTAGCGTTGGCAGGCGTTCCGGACGGAGTCGCACAGCAAGTACTGCCGCGTTTGACCACTAAAGTCGGTGACAAAGTATCGTCGGAAGCGATTGCGGCCGACATTAAAGCCATCGGCGACAGCGGCATTTTTGCGCAAATCGCGCCGGTTTTCACCGGCGTTCCGGAAGGCGTGCAGTTGACGTATCAGGTCGCGCCGAACCCGGTAGTCAATCAGGTTCGCGTGGAAGGCGTGTCGGCGTTTGATGCCGAGTACCTTGCGCAGATGTTGGCCATTCCGCAAGGCAGCGTGTTAAATACGGTGGAAGTGGGCCAAAAAGTTCGCGCGATCGAAGATCTCTACGTGAAGCAGGGCTATATTTTGGCCTCCGTTTCCGATGTGCAGGTCGCGCCGGACGGAACGCTGACGGTCAAAGTCGATGAAGGCATTGTCGAAGACATCGTCATCAAAGGCAACAAAAAGACCAAGGATTATGTCATCACGCGCGAACTGCGCTTCAAAGAAGGGGATCCTTTCAATAAATATCTGGCGCAACGCAGTTTGGAACGTCTTTACAACCTGGGTTACTTTGAAGACGTCAACGTGCGTTTGCTGCCGGGTAAAGTCGATCACCAGGTCGTTGTGGAAATCGACGTGCTCGAACAAAAGACGGGCGTCGTTACCTTGGGCGCCGGCTACTCGAAGTCGGACGGTTTTGTCGGAATTGTGGAATTCGGTGAAAACAACTTCCGCGGTACGGGCGACAAGATCAATGTTCACTGGGAATTCGGCGGCAAAGGCAGCGACAAGAACTACCAGATTTCGTACACGCGTCCGTGGCTTGATGACAAAGGCACGTCGCTCGGCTTCTCGTTCTACAATCGTGTGGTGGAATACGATGATTACAATGAAGACGGCAGCACTGTCGCTACCTATGACAAGCGTCGCAGAGGCTACAACCTGACCCTGGGACGCGCGCATGGCGAATATCGCACGACATCACTTACCTGGGAAAGCCGCGACGATAAATATGACGAATATAAAGGCGGCTTCAACTACGGTGAAAACGCGGTCATTCCGTTAGTCGGCCTGCAGCGTACGGAAAAAGGCGAATTGAAGCTGGACGCCAACGGCAAACCGATTCCGGTCGTTAATTTCGCGTTGAACGCTCCGGAACCGACGCTTCTGGACGCGGCCGCGCAAGCAAACTTGCTTGGCAGTGTAACGCTTCCGGAAACACCGAAAATGACCGGCGATGATAAAGCGGATGCCGAAGCGCTCAACAAATGGCGCGATGCCTTGCGCACGGCAGTGGCCACCGTCACGCCGCAAGGCTACTACAATTTCAAAAACATGGACTACATCGGCAAAAACTTCGGTAAAACGAACAGCTTGTCTCTCACCCATGTGTTTGATAACCGCGACAACTACTTCAACCCGACCCGCGGCTACCGTTACTCGGTAACCGGTCAATGGGCGGGCCACGGCTTGGGCGGCGATTTCGACTTCTATAAAGTCAACGCCGAAGGACGTTTTTATAAGAAATTGAAAAACAACCACGTCTTGGCGCTGCGCGTCATGGGCGGTTACGCCAACGGCGAAATCGGTTACTCCGAACTCTTCAGCTTGGGCGGCGCTTACAACTTGCGCGGCTTTGAAGATGACCAGTTCAAAGGCAGCAACATGTATGCGGCGACCTTGGAATACCGTTTCCCGATCATTAAAAAAGTGGACGGCGTTGTCTTTACCGATGTCGGTAACGCGTGGGGCATCGATGAGTCGCGCATTCCCTGGTACCATGACAGCAATAAGGTGCATTGGTCGACCGGTGTCGGCTTGCGCGTGCAGACTCCGATCGGACCGATTCGACTCGACTATGCGCATGGTGACAAGAATAAATTCCACTTCAGCTTCGGCGGCCAATTCTAAACCGCGACAGGCGACAAATTCTTGTCGCCTGTTCACTGTTTATAAGAAATGAGGGAATCTATGAGTAAGCGGCTTACCGGTCTCTTGAGTGCGGCGTTGGTCGCGCTGCCGCTGACTCTTTGGGCGGCGCCGATTCAGACGGTGGATGTCAGCGTGCAAACCGGTACGGGGCGATTGGCGCCTTCGGTGGCCGATCGTATTGAGGCCAGTGTCAAAGTGATCGGTGAACGCGTTTTGGTCGGTCAGCCATCGGAAACGGTGGCGGCGCATGCCGGAGAATACGGCAAGGTGTTGGCGGATGTCGCGGGTCGTGTTATTTCGGGATACGTGGTGACCGATGTCGAGGTGCGCGCCGACGCGGCGACCCGACTGGTTCTCGTTCTGACGCCCTACGGTGAGCACGTGCAAGAGGTGCACACGGCGGTTGATTACGGTAATTTATCGCCGACAGTGCATGCTTTGATGGCAAGCGATCTGGCGGCGATCGACAAAAGAATCAACGCGCTTTTGATCGGCTTGCCGCTTGGTGCGTTGGATTGGGTAGGGGGCATTTCAGACACGCTCGTAAAAGACGAATTTGCCCGTCGTTTGCCGGAATTTAACGCCAAGCTTGAGATCACACCGGCGGCGGTAACGAATGCTAAAATCTACCTTTTACCGCAAGGACTGACGGTTCGCACCGGTCGGGTTCGGATGGCTTCCGAAACCGTGCCGCGTATCTTCATCAACGGCGCGGCGGAACGCGTCCGGGCGGTCTTGCCGGAATACATCGGCGCGCCGCAGGCATTTTTGGAACGTCACCGCGAGGAAATCGCCGCGCGTTTGCTGCAAACGGCCAAAGAAGATCCCTTTATCAGTCGTTACGATTTAGATTTGACAGGCACGCTTACGATCGGTGAAGAACTTACCTATACGATCAATGCGAGCACCGACACGTGGTTAATTGACGCCAATGTTGCTTTGGATTTGGGACGGGAAGAAAAAAACACACGTGTTCGCGGCACGCTCGGAAAACGCGTGACGGATCACGATACTTTCTTCGCTGATGTGGATTTTTTCCCGCACGATGTGAGCTGGGATATTGCCACCGGTTACATGCATCGTTTTGGCGTAGGAACCTACTTGGGCTATCGTTACGAGTGGACAGAGCCGCAGCAAACGGCATTTTTACGGCAGGAATTCGGGCCGCACTGGTATCTCCGGTGGGACCATGAATTGTCGCCGTCGACGGACAGTGTTTCTGTCGGGTATCGTTTTCAGGATTATCTCGGTGTGGAGCTGATTCGTGATGAAGACGATTATTGGGTCCGGGTCATCGGACATATCTGAGAAATTAAAGGAGTCGATTCATTATGATGCGAGCAATGCGTAATAAGTACAATGTGAAAGTGGTTTCGTTCATCGTTGCGGCGGTATTCGTTCTCGGTATCGCGGCGTATGCCATGATGGGCATGGGGAACGTGGCTCAAGCGGCTCCGACCTCGTCCATCGGCGTGGTCGATCAGGCCAACATTATTAAAGATACGTCGAGTTTAGGCGTAGAATATCAGCAGCAAATGGCGGCGGCGGCGCAAGAATTGCAAAGCGAATTTGACGCGAAAGCGGCGAATATGTCGGACGCGGAAAAACAGCAATATTTCCAGGAAATGCAA
>NZ_CABSTC010000073.1:0-4926 GCF_902480485.1 uncultured Negativicoccus sp.
ATGTTACCATATTTGCCGTGCCCGATACGAAGCGCGGTGAAGTGCCGGCCGCCGCTGTGGTTGTCGAACAAAAGCAGCCTCTTTCCACATTGCGAAAAATGGCGCTGCGCTTGCCGTCAATCGAGCGGCCGCGCTATTGGCTGCAATATGCGGAATTGCCGCTAAATTCCTGCTCCAAGCCGGATGTTCATGCCATGCTCGCCGATTGGCAAGCCACACAAAAAAAAGACGCGTAAGCGTCTTTTTTTAATGCTGCAACAATGTAAGAAATGCTTTCCCGAACCGTTTTTGTAATTCGCCAAGCAATACAGAATCGGTTGTTTGAGCATATCTTTCCGCCACTTCACGCGCTTTCACCAAGAGCGGTAAGTCGTGAATGGGATCTGCCACTTTAAGATCCGGCAAACCATGCTGTCGATATCCGAAAAGTTCTCCCGTACCGCGCAGCAGTAAATCTTTTTCCGCCAACGTAAAACCGTCCTGAATTTCGGCCATGTAACGCAAACGCTCCTGTGCCAGTTCGGTTTGGCTGTCGCTTACCAAAATACAATATGCCTGCGCGCTGCCGCGGCCGACACGACCGCGCAACTGGTGCAGTTGCGCTAAGCCGAAACGCTCTGCGCCTTCCACGAGCATGACCGTCGCATTCGGCACATTTACGCCGACCTCCACCACGCTGGTGGCGACCAGCAGATGGTATTGACGCTTGGCAAAAGCTGTCATCACCGCCTGTTTGGCGTCCGCTTTTAACCCGCCATAAACCAGACCGACGCCGAATTCATGGAATCGCTTTTCCAGCTCTTCGTATACCTCTACAGCGGCCTTTAAATCCATTTTTTCGGATTCTTCGACAAGCGGGCAGACAACATAGACTTGGTGTCCCCGTGTCATTTCTTTCTCCAAAAAACGTAAAATTCGCGGCATATACGAGCGGTTCACCGCAAAAGTCTGAACCGGTTTGCGACCCGGAGGCATTTCACGAATGAGAGATATATCCAAATCGCCATATACGGACAAGGCCAATGTACGCGGAATCGGAGTCGCGGTCATGACCAACGTGTGCGGTGCGCTCCCTTTTTCTTCCAAGCGCATGCGTTGCCGTACACCGAAGCGGTGTTGCTCATCTGTCACGACCAGGCCCAGCGCCTTCAATTCCACGTCCTCTTCTAAAAGGGCATGCGTACCGATACATACCGTTACGCTACCGTCAAGCAGTCCGGCAAGAATATCTTCCCGCTCGCTTTTATTGGTTTTCCCCGTCAAATTGGCAACGCGTATACCGAGCGGTGCTAAGAGCGGCTGCAGCGTTTCATAGTGCTGATTCGCGAGAATTTCCGTCGGTGCCATCAAAAGCGACTGGTACCCGTTTTCCGCCGCTTTCGTCATCGCAAGCGCCGCCACTACCGTTTTACCGCTGCCGACATCGCCCTGCAGTAACCGCCGCATCGGCACGATCCCTTCCATATCATCGCAAATATCCGCCAATGCCTTTTGCTGATCGCCGGTCAAACGGTACGGTAAGGTATGCATCAGTTGTCGAAAAAGGTTGCCGTTCGGTGCGCATTTGATACCGACTGCTCCTGTCTCGCGCTGCGCGCGTAAGCGCAAAACGCCAAGTTGCAAAAAGAAAAGTTCTTCAAAAGCCAATTCCTGACGCACTGCGGTCGCCGTTTCCTGATCCGGCGGTTGGTGCGCAAGGCGAGTCACCTCAGCGCGCGAACGCAGGCCGAGTTGCTGACGCACATCCGTCGGTAACGTCTCGGGAATATCCTTTATTGCAGCCAATGCCGTTTGGATCCAACGCTCCAGACTTGCCGGCCGGATGCCTTCCGTCAAGCCATAGACCGGTTGCAACTTACCTTCGACCGCGCTCCCTTCGTCGGGAAACACTACCTCGGGCGAATTCATTTGATATTTACCATAGCCCGCTTTAATGCGTCCGAAAGCGATAATCCGATCGCCCTCATGAAACAGCTTTCGTTTAAACGGCTGATTGAAATAAACCAGTTCGAGATTGCCACTGTCATCATTTACTATCACATTTAAAATAGACAAGCGCGGGCGAGGCCGTCGCTCCTGCACTTTTGTGATGACGCCTGCCACAGTCACGTCAGCACCGTCCGCCAGAGCACGGATCGGCACTACTTGTGAATAATCACGATAGGCGCGCGGATAATATTGCAGCAAATCGCCCACGGTATGTATGCCAAGCACAGCTAAACGTTGTTCTGCGGCTTTACCGATGCCTTTAATGACCGTTACCGGATCTTGCCAATGCATAGTTACCTCCTCTCCCTATTATACAAAAAACGGACTCTTACGAGTCCGTTTTTATGATCAGTCCTCCTGCGGCAAAATCAAATTTAAAACGATTGCCACAATGGCCGCCGATGCCACGGTCGAACCAAGTACATATTGCAGCAACTCAGGCAGCGTTGCCATGTAGTCTTTTGGCAGTAAATACAACGCCAACGAAATAACCATCGGGACGCCGATGACAAACATATTGCGTTCCGTAAGCCGCTCCTGTTTCAAAATACGAATTCCCGAAAGGGAGATAATCGCGCAAACGACCACGAACACACCGCCGATCACCGGTGCCGGAATAGACGCAATCAATGTCGCCAATTTGCCGGACAAACCGAACATCATCAGCCACGCGCCGGCGCCGTAAAACGCGTACCGGCTGGCGACACCGGTGATGGAAATCAGACCAGCATTGGTCGAATAGCCGGTGACCGGTGTCGAACCGACGAGGCTCGATACCAAACAGCCGAGGCCTTCACCGACCACGCCGCGATCGACCTGTTTCGGTGTAACATCTTCATTGATCACCGATCCGATCGCGAACCATGTGCCGGTGGTTTCCGCCATCAACACGAAGAATACGAAAATCATCGTTAAAATAGCCGATGGCGTAAAGCTCGGCATGTAATCGATAAATGCCAAATGCGGCCGCGCGAGCCACCCGGCCGCCGCTACACTTTCCCATTGGAAACGCCCCATCAACTGCGCTGCAACACTTCCCGTAGCCAGTGCAAAAATGACGGCACCGGTTCGTAGCCAATTCCCTTTTTTACCTATGTGTATACCCAAGGTCACGCAGAATATCAAGGTCACAACCGAAACCAATGCCAGTAAAATATTCTGTGTCACAGTTTCCGTTCCGTAAATCGCGTAAATATTTGAATCCAGCGCCACCGGCAGCAACGACAACCCGATGATTAAAATAATCGTACCGCCCACCAGACGCGGCACCAACACATTGATCAGTTTACGAAACACACCGGTCAAACCGAGCACGACCAACAGCAGCGAGGCCACCATCGTCGAACCGAACACTTCATTCAGCCCTAAAAATCCGCCGCCGGCGGCCATTGTTATCCCGACAATAGCTCCGATCGGCACATAACTCGGGCCTTGCGCGATCGGTAAGCGCATACAAAAATGCGCCTGAATGATCGTTGCAATCCCCGCTGCCAGAAATGTCGCCTGAATTAGAATCGACGCTTCCGCGACCCCCAAGCTTAAAATCGACGCGATGACAAACGGTACTACGTACACATCCATCGCCAACACGTGTTGCAAACCGAGAAAAATAATTTTATTCCATGGTAATTTTTCATTCGGCGCAACAATTAAATGTCCTTCGTACTGTGTTTCCTGCAAATTCTTCGCTGACTCCATGAGTTCTCCTTAACGACCTGACACCAATTGTCCCTGTACCCATACTTTAGTAATATTGGCACGGTTGGCGGTAAATAAAATTTTCTGCAAGACAGACTGTGTATCGTCCTCGCTATACAAAACAATATCGGAATGGGGGGCGGCCACATCGATCAGCTGCACATCCCAATGATATCCCGGTAAAAACAGACCGATATTTTGATGCAATGCTTTGCCGCCCGCCGTCGTCGCCATATAAAACGCATGGCGAAAATCAATACGTGACTCCGCCACACCGCGACTCGCGGCGGGAAGATTCGCGTCAACACCATCTTCCAGCATACGACTGGAGATAATCGCCTGACGAATATTCGCATAAATCGACGGTGCAAAGCCGCCGGACACGTCCGTACCCAAACCCGCTTTGACCCCTTGCGCATGCCGACGGCGAACCGGATATACGGCATTACCGAAAAACGCATTGGAAATCGGGCAATGGGAAATTGTCGAACCGCGTTGAGCGACCAATTTCGCCTCGTCTTCCGTCAATTGCGTCGCATGCCCCATCACCGCACGATCTGTTAAAAGACCAAAGGAGTCCAAAACCTCCGCATCCGATGTACCGAAATGTTCGTGCGCATAACCGGCCTGCCAGTCCGATTCCGACAAATGAGTTTGAATCGGAATCGGGTACCGCTCCGCCAGTTCTCCGAGTCCTTTCAGCGCTGCCGGCGTGCACGACGGCACAAAACGGGGTGTAATGACCGGCGTCAGCAATTGCCGTTCATCAGTAAGTGCCATGATGCGCTCAATCGTCTCTTCCGTACCGGCAATTCCCGCGTCCGCGGATGCGTCACGGTAGTAATCCGGACATTGATCGGGATTGTCCATTACCACTTTACCGAGTGCCGCGCGTTGGCCCAGTGTTTGACATACTTCACCGAGCAACACCGTAGCGTCCACATTTTGCGTACCGTAGTACAGTGCAGCCGTCGTACCGTTTGCTAAGCTGCGCATGACAAGATCCGAAAATACCGGCACCGCTTTTTCTCCATCGGTAAATGACTGTTCGAGTGAGAACGTGTATTTCTGCAGCCAATCCTCCAACGGGACATGCAATGCGTTACCTATATTTTCCCATTGCGGCGCGTGAATATGCAGATCGACAAATCCCGGCAACAGATATTGCGTGACGGATAACTCTTCCAATTCGCCATTCGCGCGGGCATCGTCTACCGCCGGACGTGATCTGGAACGACG
>NZ_CABSTC010000074.1:0-4894 GCF_902480485.1 uncultured Negativicoccus sp.
CATCAAGAAAGTGATATAATTTGTAATAAATAAAATTATTTTGGTCGTTCTAATGTGTTTATTATGGTATACTCTCAGTATTAACAGCTAAGGAGGGATAGGCATGGCGGAACCGAACGGTAACGTTGTTGGTACGGGGTATGATCAGACATTGAAAAGGGTGTTGACGCGTAAAGACTTGATTATTTACGGTATCGCGTTTATGACGCCGATCGCGCCGGCCTATATTTACGGCTATGCGACGACGACGACAGGGGGTACCTTGGCGCTCGCGTACGTCATTGCGATGGTCGCGATGCTTTTTACCGCGATGAGCTACGGTAAGATGGCCAATGCGTTCCCGGTGGCCGGTTCGACGTACTCGTATACGGAAAAAGGGATTAATCCCTATCTCGGATTTTTTGCGGGCTGGGCGATGTTTTTGGACTATGTCCTGGTGCCGTTAATTGTTTTTATGGTCGGCGCGGCGTATGCGCATTCGACGTTTCCTGCGATTCCGTACTATGCATATGTGTTCGGCATCGCGTTGGTGACAACCGTCGTCAACTATTTCGGCGTGGATATAGCGGCGAAAACAAACATGCTCTTGGTTGGTGTCATGGGAGTGATCGTTTTTCTGTTTTGCGCGATGTGCGCCTGGGCGCTGACAAACGGTGTCGGCGCGGGCGCATTGATTTCCGCCGCGCCGTTTCATCCGGAAAGCGCGCACTCGATCTCCGCGCTGGTAGCGGGTGCGGCGATTGCCTGTTTTTCGTTCCTGGGCTTTGATTCGATTACGACGATGGCGGAAGAAGCGATTCACCCGGAGAAAGATATCGGCATCGCGGCGATGGCGGCCTGTCTTCTCGGCGGCCTGATCTTTATCTTGCAGGCGTACCTGGCGCAACTCGTCTGGCCGGATTACACGACCTTCGCCTCGCAGGACACGGCGCTTTTTGAAGTGGCGCAGCTCGTTGGCGGCGAATGGCTCGCCATCACGTACACGATTGCGGTCATTATTTCGACGATGACGGCGGGACTTGCCGGTCAGTCCAGCGCGGCCCGTCTTTTGTACGGCATGGGACGCGACGGTTTGCTGCCGAAAGCATTTTTTGCGCATTTGCATGCGAAGTACCAAACGCCGACGTACAATATTTTGGTTATGGCGGCGATCGGCGTATTCGGAGCGATCTTCCTCGATATTCCGATTGTGACCGAACTTTTAAATTTCGGTGGTTTGTTCGGTTTTATGTGCGTCAATCTCGCGGTCATTGTTTACTACTTCTGGCGGAAAAAAGAACGGCAAATATTCCGTTACTTCCTCGCGCCGCTCATCGGTTTCGCCGTGTGCGCGTATTTGTGGGCGAACCTTTCCACGACCTGTTTGATCGTCGGCGCGGTGTGGCTTTTCGTCGGCTTGATCTACCTGCTCGTTTCCACGCGCGGACTGCAACATAAACCGCCGGTCTTAAAAGAATAAACTAAAAAACGGTAACTGCCATTCTATAAGCGGTTACCGTTTTTATGTTGTTGAAAAAAATCTTCTTTCTTCTCCTTTTTTAGAAAGTAAACGAAAAAATAAAGAAATAAAAGAGCGAGTGATTTTATTTATATCGCAGCATGAAATACCGACCATTCGTTTTGAAAATATCTGATACCGTTTCACAGACATGACAGGCGAAAAAGGAACAAGACGAAGTAAGTGAAAGCGTCGATTATGGTATAATATAGTCAAATGATTTCTTGTTTATCGAGCTGGAGGAGGCTATTATGAAAAGAATTTGGTGGATAGTGATTGCGGTCGTCGCGCTGGCGGGCTTTTGGATGGTCGGTCAGTACAATGGACTGGTTACTGCGAATGAACAGGTCAACGGCGCGTGGGCGCAAGTTGATACACAATTGCAACGGCGTAACGATTTGATTCCGAATTTGGTCAATACGGTCAAAGGCTATGCGCAACACGAGCAGGAAGTATTTGATAACGTGTCGAATGCCCGTGCCAAGATGGCGGGCGCGCAGTCGGTAAGCGAAAAAGCGGAAGCTGATGCGCAACTGCAGGGCGCGTTAGGACGTTTGTTTATGGTCGTTGAAAATTATCCGAATTTGAAAGCGGACGCGAATTTCCGAGCGTTGCAGGATGAATTGGCCGGCACGGAAAACCGCATTGCCACATCGCGTCGCGATTATAACGGTGTCGTGCAGACGTTCAATGCCCGAATTCGTCAATTCCCGACAAATATTGTGGCAGGATTGCTGGGCTTCAGCAGCCGTGACTATTTCCGCGCATCGGAAAGTGCGCAAACTCCGCCGCAAGTTCAGTTTTAAGTAAGGACGCACGGTGATGGAAAACACGCGCGTGCACACGACGGAAGTGCTGCGCAAGTGGGGGCTGTGGTTCGTTACTGTCAGCTGGCTGGTTATGGCGGTGATCGTTCCGGCGGTAGCGTCTGCCGATGTGGCGGTGGCGGAGCGTTCGCCGTTATGGCCGAAAGCGACCGATACTCTGCCGGCGGAGCAGGGATTGGCGCCGAGTCAGCCTAATCATCAGCCGGCACCGCAGCAGACCGATCCCGCGCAGACAGGCGCGGCCACCGACAGTGTCTCGACGACACCTGTGACAACGCCGTATCCGGCGTTGCGCGGTGATATTTATGCGCAGGATTTCGCGGGTATTTTGTCACGTACAACGGTCCAGAAAATTCGTTCCGTCGGGCGTGCTTTGGAAGATAAAACCGGTGCCCAGGTCGTAGTAGCGACCATGCCAAGCATTCCCGACGGGGATATGCAAATGTATGCGACCGAGCTGTTTCGACGCTGGGGCATCGGCGATAAATCAAAAAACAACGGGATTTTGCTCCTGGTCGTACCGTCGGCCAAGCAGGTGCGCATTGAAGTCGGTTACGGTTTGGAAGGCGCGCTCAATGATGCGAAAGCGGGCGAGATTTTAGATCGGTACTTTATCCCGTATGCTAAGCAAAATCAATTCGAGCAGGGCATCTTGCAAACCTATGGCGCTTTGATCGGCGTGACGATGCAGGAATACGGCATCACGGAAAAAGATTTAGGCACACCGGGAAAGGTTGAAAAACCGGAACGGCAAAGTGGTTCCGTATGGCCGCTGGCGTTTCTGATCGGGGTTCTGATGTTGGACGGTATCTTTAATCGCGGTCGTCTGACGCGTATCCTGCTGCTGATGTTTTTCTCGCGCGGCGGCGGGGGAGGTTTCGGCGGTGGCGGCGGCTTCGGGGGCGGTTTCCGCGGTGGCGGAGGCGGCAGCTCCGGCGGTGGCGGTGCCGGCCGATCATGGTAAGTGGAGGCGGAGATCACTCCGCCTTTTTGTTGCAGTTGGAAAAATAATTTTGCGCAGTGAACGCGCCGCTTACGTTTACATCACAGGTTTACTTTGATAAAATAAATGTAATTATATTCGCGCAGGAAAACATCCTCTTAATTGACAATAAAGGGTGAAATCGCTATAATAAGAAAGTCGAGGTTCAGCATGAAAGTATCCATTGATACCGCCATCGCTCATCCCGGAGAACGTATTGCGTATGCGTTTACCTTACCGCAGCAAGAATTTGCGGAAGATCCGGAATTGCAAGGCTTGTTGGCGCCCGTGGAAATCCGCGGTGAATATTGGTATGATGGGGAACGCTTGCATTGGGAAGGAGAATTAACCACCCGCATGCGAGGCGTTTGTACACGTTGCTTGGATGAATTTGAACGGGAGGTCCGCGTGCCCGTTTATGAACGATTCGTCCGTGAACCGGAAAAGGATGCGGATGCACTTGGATACGACGGCCTGACCGTGGATGTACGATCTCTTGTTCGGGATACGTTGCTCATTGAGGAGCCGGTTCAAGTGCTGTGTCGAGAAGATTGTCAAGGTCTTTGTCCGCACTGCGGAACGAATTTAAATAAAGGATCTTGCGATTGCAGCGACACGGGAATCGACCCTCGCTGGGCAGCTCTGGCTGCCTGGAAGCAAAGTAGCAGGAACGAGTAAAGAGGAGGTGCAACCATGGCAGTACCGAAGCGTAAAATGTCGAAAAGTCGTCGCGATCGTCGTCGCGCGAACTGGAAATTGACGGCCCCGGGCTTGATTGAATGCCCGCAGTGCCACGAAATGATCATGCCGCACCGTGTGTGCAAATATTGTGGTCATTACAAAGGCAAAGCTGTAATGAATGTACAGTAAAGACGACAAAAAGGAATGGATCTCTCCATTCCTTTTTTTATACTATCGTGCAAGATCGATTACTGAACCAATTTTTGAAACCGCGCGTTTTCATGAAATGAGCGGAAGTGATCCTGCGCGCGCGCCGCGTCGGCAACGGCCGGATTTGCCGCAATCGCGCGCTCCAAATAGTCAAGCGCCGGGTCTGTTTCGCCGCGATCGGCGTAAATCGTCGCGATACCGTACAAGGTCCAGGCGTTTTTCGGCTCCTTTTTAAGCACGTTTTGGAAATGGGCGAAGGCTCCGTCGAGTTGTCCTTGTAACTTATAATACATGGCCCAATTATATTCGACGGTGGGCATCCCGGGCGCTAAATCGGAGGCGCGGGTCAGATCGCTGCGAGCTTCTTCGTAGCGTTCATCCAAGGCGCGTACCAAACCGCGATCGGCGTACGCGTGGTAATCCTGCGGGGCGGCTTTGATCGCTTCCGTAAAATGTGTTTCGGCAGCGGCGTAATCCCTCGCCTGCATGCTTGTGACGCCTTCCCGCCAAGCGGTCGGAGGTTGCGGGACGGTTTGTTCGGCGTTCGTCGCCGCGGTCGGTGTGGGCGGCGGCGCATCTTGTCCGCAGCCGCTCAGACAAAGACAAAGCAAGATGACAAGCAGGTATGACATAATTGCCTCCATATAGAGATCTTATACAAAAAAAATATTTATACAAAAAATAAAAGTATATGTA
>NZ_CABSTC010000075.1:0-4796 GCF_902480485.1 uncultured Negativicoccus sp.
TCGCTATCGGCGCGTACTATCGTCCGAATGAAGACACGATGTTCAGCGTCGGCGGTTCGTTCGGCGGCGGTGAAAACATGGTGAACGCGGGCGTTTCCGTAAAACTCGGACAGGGCAATAATGTATCGACCTCCAGAGTTGTTATGGCTAACGAAATCCAAGAGCTGAAAACAGCGAACGCGAAGATGCAGGACGAAAACATAGAAATCAAGAATGAAAACATAGAAATCAAGAATGAAAACAAAGAAATGAGGAATGAAATCGAAATTTTGAAAGAACAAATGCGGAAACTCATGGCAGCGAAATAAAGAGCAGCAACGGAAAAGGGGCACAGAGCATATGCGCCGTGACCCTTTTCGCATGGGGAATGCGTATTTTTTAGAGTGTGTTGCAGTTAAAGGGGAAGCAACCCCTTCCATCATAAACCTTCATTTACAAATCGATTTTACGCAAGTAAGCATTCCTAGCTGACATTGTGATCCGATGATGAGAAACGCCGGATTTATCACTTCGCTTGTTGTGAAGAGGGGGGCAAGGCAACGCTTTGCACCTATTTAGTAAAAAGTGAATAAAAAATAAGTAAAAAAATAAATACTTGTTTGGAATAACGCGTTTTTGGTGTAGACCTAGCAAATAAGATGGATTAATATTGTATGTGAGATGCAAAACCATCTTAGTCAAGTATGACGTCATTATTTAATGCTATTTTATTATGAAGGGATGAAGACCGATGAATAAGATTTACAAGCTTGTTTGGAGTCAGGTCAAAAACACTTGGGTGGCCGCGTCGGAGATGGCGAAGAGCCACGGCAAGAGTGGTCAGGTACGCGGCAGAGCGACGCTCACCGCTGCGGTTTTGGGCGTACTCATGGCAACCGCGCTGCCGGCATTCGGCGTGTACGCGGCGGATCTTACCGCTGACCAACAAGCGGTCTATGACGCGGTATTGAAAAAGCTCGACGAAAATAAAACAGCGGTGCATTACTTCTCCGTCAATTCTGACAACTTGAAGGGCACGAATGACAAATTATTTAATGATTTTACCAATTACTCCAATAAGCTGGCGACCGGCACGCAATCAATGGCGATCGGACGTCTGTCGGAAACGCCGTCCACGGGCGCTATGGCGGTAGGACATCACGCGGTGGCGGAAGGGTTCTTTTCCGTGGCGATCGGACCGGACGCGCTTGTCACCGGGGAAAAAATCACCAGTGATCAATATGAAGCACTGTCGGATGAAGATAAAAAGCTGTATGCACCGGTAGATACTAGGGCTACTTCATATCTCAAAATCAAGATGAAAGCGACCAAAGACGGACAAGATTCGTTTGAGGAAGAAGTCAACCAGGGCGTCGCGGTCGGCAGACACGCTCGCGTTCAAAAGAAACGCGGCACGGCGATCGGTTCCTATGCGGAAACGTATGACCTCCAGGGAACGGCGCTTGGTTTTGAGGCGCATGCGACAGGGGACAATTCCACAGCTCTCGGCGCGACCGCAAAAGCGCGGGCGAAGAACGCGGTGGCGATCGGATTCGGTACGGAAGCGGCATTTAGTGACAGCGTCGCGCTCGGCTCGTTTTCGCGTTCCCAAACAAAAGCGGGCATCAGCGGGTGGGATACTAGCCTTGGCATATCCAAAGGCGCGATATCCAGCGACAAAACCCATGTGTGGACATCGACGCTGCCCGCCATTTCGGTCGGTAATGACCAAAAAGGACTGACCCGCCAAATCATCAATGTGGCGGCGGGTCTTGAAGATACGGACGCCGTGAACGTAGCGCAGCTGAAACGTCTCCGCGAGAAGCACAATACGGACAGTGACGAGCTGAGCTCGAGAATCAGCGCGAATAACGGAGATATCAGTAAGCTTGGCGACAAGGTCCTGAACATGGGAGATGACATCAGAACCAATAAGGCGGATGTCACGAACCTGAAAGCCGGCTGGACGCTTAAGGACGCGAAGTCGGGCGCGAAAAACGTGAAAGCGAAAGATGAAGTCAAGGTAAGCGGTGATGAATACATTACACCGGTGGTCAGCGCTTCAGGTCTTTCGCTTACGGTAGATGAAAAAGCGCTGAATAAGCAGATCGCGAATAATGATGTGGTCAACGGCAAGATGGAGTCGTGGAAGCTGAAGGCCGGGACAGAGACGGACGCTGCCGAAGTGAAAGATGCCGATGAGGTTATTCTTGGCGTAGCGGACGAAAGTCAGGGACTCACCGTGTCGAGAAGCGACAAGACGGTCAAGTACGGGATTGACAAGAAAAAGCTTTCCGGCTATATCGCGGGCGATATCGTAAATAGCATTAATACAGGAAAAACACCTGTGACAAATATTGACGGCAGTTTCTCCGTGGGCGACGGACAGAACACGCACTTGGTCCATGTGGGAAATGATAAGCAGAGCAAGGTCGAATTCGTTGGTGCGGGCAATGTGAAGGTGACGGTCACAGGTGAAGATGATGCACCGAAGCTTACAGTCAGCCTGGACGAGGAGTTCGCCAAAAACGTGACCGACGCGGCCGCGGGAGTGAAAAAGAACGCGGGCGATATTGCCACAAACCAAACGAATATCACGAACCTGCAAGCGGGCTTTAGCATCAAAGACGGAAACGGCGGGGCTTCGGACGTCGCGCTTGGCGGAAAAGACAAAGCGGCGATTACTTTCAAAGCGGTTACTCAGGAGGGCGACGGCACCGGCGATGCTCTCACGGCGGCCGTAAGTGATGATCAGACGGTCACTTACACGCTGAATACGAAGAAATTGAAACAAGATCTGGGTATCGGCGATAAAGGCGTCGGCACGATGAATTCGTGGAAGCTGAAAGCGGGAGACGGCACAGCTAAGGATGTTGCGGATGGCGACACGGTCGCTTTTGACGTCAAGGAGCCGAACAAAGGTCTCACGGTGGAACAAGACGGAAATACCGTCAAATACGGTATTGACGGAAGCGCGATTGACCTTGCGGGCAATGCGAGCATTACTAATCTGAACAAGCAAATCAACGACAGCAAGATCCATTATTTCTCCGTCAACGCAGACGACAGTAAAAAACCTGCCGACACCAACTGGAATAACGACGGCGCGACTGGTAAAAACGCGATCGCGATCGGCAAAGATGCCAAAGCCGAAAGAGAATCGTCAGTAGTGATTGGTACGAAAGCATCATCCGGGGATGCGGCCAATGACGGAGTTGCTGTCGGTAGCAGTGCTTCTGTCACAGGCTTCGGCGGTGTAGCAATCGGGCGCAAAAGCAGCGCGGAAGGTCAGGAAACGGTAGCGATCGGCACCGGGGCTAAGGGCTCGATTCATCAAACCGTAGCGATCGGCGGCTACGCCAATGCGGACGGATTCGGAGCCGTAGCCATCGGCAGGAACAGCTCCAGCAAAGAGAGAGGTGTTGCTCTTGGTAACAGAAGCTTCAGTAACTACCGCGGCGTTGCGGTTGGTGAAACTTCCATTGCGGAAGCACCGTACGCTGTAGCGGTTGGCGACCAAACGGGATCGTATGCAATGGGTGCTGTTACCTTGGGAAATAAAACCAGAGCATTTGGCGATAGTTCCGTGGCGATCGGTAATCAGGCGAGGGTTTCAGGAAAAGGCATAACTCCGGAAGAATATAAAGCATTGCCGGAAGCGGATCAAAAATTATATAGACTCTATGAGGCTGTTTATTACAACTATGATGATCCGTCGAAACCGATTGTAGATAGAAAATATTACAAGGTGATAGACGCGCACGACTGGAGAGCTGAAAACCATTACAACTCGATAGCGATCGGTACGACTTCTTTCGTGGAAGCAAAAGAAGCGATTGGTATCGGTGCGGCTACAAGGATTCATGGCGACCGCGGCGTAGCGTTAGGATATGCGGCTGTGTCGGAAGAAAACGGAACGGCGCTTGGCGCAGGAGCGCAAGCCAAGGCTAACGCAGGTGTTGCCTTAGGTGAAGGCGCAGTGGCGGATACCGCTGCGGAAGTGGCCGGTTATGATCCCAAGACAGGAAAAGCATCCACAGAAACTACGCCGACATGGAAATCCGTGAAGGGCGCTGTATCTGTCGGTAACGCTGACGCGACACGACAGATTACCAATCTTGCCGCAGGCTTAGCAGACACCGACGCGGTGAACGTCGCGCAGTTGAAAGCGGTACAGGAAATCGCGGCGGCCAAGACCACTATCGAGGCGGGTGATAATATCACCGTAGCGCCGGGCGCGACGGCAGGCAGCTACAAAATTTCCGCGACCGATACGACACTGGAAGCGAATACCAACGCGCTTTCCCTCGACGGCAGCAAGCTGAGCCTTTCCGTTAAAGATACGGCGGGCAATAAAGTCACCGGCAGCGTGGACCTCAAGTCGATTCAGGATGCGGTCGACACCGACACGACCTACACGATGACAGGGACGGAAAATGCCGCTGACAATACCACGACCATCAGCTTGAAAGACAACGCCGGCAAAGAGCAGAAAGTCACGGTAGCGACGAAAGATACCAACACGTACACGACCGGTGGCACCTACGACGCGAACAAAAAGAAACTTGTATTCACGCAAAGCGACCCCAGCAAAAACTATGAGGTCGATGTTTCCAAGATGATCAGTGATGTGGTCAATACCGACACCACTTACACGCTGGAAGGCGAAGAGAATGACAACAACACGACCACGATTTTCCTTAAAGACAGCAACGGTAAAAAACAGCAAGTGACCGTCGCGACCAAGGACACGCGAAATACCATCGTGGACAGTGACACCGTAACCGTAGAAGCAAAAGCGCAAGAAGACGGCAGCA
>NZ_CABSTC010000076.1:0-4699 GCF_902480485.1 uncultured Negativicoccus sp.
CAAAAACAGTTCTGCCGCCGTCGCGCTTAATAACTTCCAACATGGTACCGCCGCCTCCCTCACGTTTGATCGGCTTTTCACAAACCGTCTCTTTAGAATTGAGTATACTACATATTGTAGTATACGTGCAATCCTAAAAACAGATTATTCAACATGTAGATTTGGCTAAAATCACGTTTAAGCCCGAAACGGTCGCATTTTACGGCATTGGAAGCAATTCTATATAAAAAATGCAAAGAGTCCTCTCTAAATTACTGTTTGACATTCATTATTTCATAGTGCTATAATCAACGTCACCAACAACGAAATACACCACTTTTCATCCAGAGCGACCGAGGGACCGGCCCAATGACGTCGCGGCAACCATCTCCATACGGAGACCGGTGCCAATTCCGCGGGAGTTATCCCGAGAGATGAAGATCACCGACTCTTCATCTTTTGGTGAAGAGTTTTTTAGTGGGTAAAGGAGTGAGAAAATGATAGATTTGCGGCACATTAGCAAAGTATATCCCGGTCCGCAACCGGTGCACGCTATCAAAGATATCGATCTGCATATCAAAGAAGGCGAAATTTGCGGTATTATCGGCTTGTCCGGGGCCGGAAAGTCGACGTTGATTCGCTGTATCAACATGTTGGAAACGCCGACCAAAGGGGAAGTTTGGGTTGACGGTAAAAACCTGACGGCGATGAGCGAACAGGAATTACGTAACGAACGTAAACATATCGGCATGATTTTCCAGCATTTCAATCTGCTGAGTCATCGTACCGTCTATGAAAATATCGCGTTTCCGTTAGAGCTCGCGGGACTTTCCAAAGCGGAAGAAAAAGAACGGATCGAACCGATTTTGGAACTAGTCGGCCTGACACAACGCCGCGACAACTACCCCGCCCAACTTTCCGGCGGTCAAAAGCAGCGTGTCGGCATCGCCCGCGCGTTGGTTTCGCAACCGAAGGTGCTGCTTTGCGATGAAGCGACCAGCGCGCTCGATCCGCAAACCACCAAAGCGATTCTTGATCTTTTAAAAGACATTAATAAACGCCTGCATCTGACCATCGTTTTGATCACACACGAGATGCAGGTCATTAAAGAAATTTGCAACCACGTCGCCGTCATTGAAAACGGTCGCATCATCGAGCAGGGCAGCGCGGCGGATCTTTTCACCGCGCCGCAGACGGCGACCACGCGTGAATTTGTCGGCTCGATTTTAAGCAATGAGATTCCGGAAAATTTAAGCTACTTGCATGTTTCCCAAACACCGATTCCCGATGCCGATTTACTGGTTCGGTTATCTTTTATCGGCGACGTTACCGATGAGCCCTTGTTGGCGACATTGATTCGTCGGTTCGATCTCGAAGTCAGCATCCTCTACGCTACCATCGATTACATTCAGGACACCTCATTCGGTCGACTGATTGTGACGCTGGGCGGCAGTGAGGATCAAATGCAAGCCGCCTTGGCGTGGCTGCACACGTGTCCCATTGAAAGTGAGGTGATCGGTTATGTCCCCGCAAATCGTTAGCCTCTTATGGCAGAGTTTAGGGGAAACGATGTACATGGTGGCCGTTTCCTCCTTTCTCTCGGCTTTCTTTGGGATTCCTCTCGGAGTCTTGTTGCTCGTTACCGACAAAGGTCATATTTTGGAAAATGCCGCGATTAATAAACCGCTCGGCGCCGTCGTCAATATGCTGCGTTCGATTCCGTTTATTATTTTGATGGTCGCAATTATTCCGTTGACTCGTATTATTGCCGGTTCTTCGATCGGCACAACGGCCGCGTGCGTGCCCTTGACGCTCGCCGCGATTCCGTTTGCCGGCCGCCTGGTGGAAACGGCGCTGAAAGAAGTTCCCTTCGGATTGGTCGAAGCCGCGCAGTCAATGGGCGCTTCCCCGTTCCAAATCATCTACAAAGTGTTGGTTCCCGAAGCGCTTCCGACCATTATCGACAGCATGACTAACGTCATCGTCAATTTGATCAGCTACTCCGCGATGGCGGGCGCGATCGGCGGCGGCGGCTTGGGCGATCTCGCGATCCGCTACGGCTACCAGCGTTTCCGTCTCGATGTAATGCTCGCAACGATTGCGATTTTGGTCATCGTTGTCCAATTGATTCAAAGTTTAGGCAATTATTTAGCACGACGTGTCAATAAAAAATAAATCTGAAAATGAAATAGTGAAATGGGGTAATTCATTATGAAACGACAATGGACAGTCTTATTTTTCCTGCTTTGCAGCTTGGCCGTACTGGCCGGTTGCGGTACCCAAAAAGAGCCGGCAAACGCTGCGCTCGGTACCCAAGAACGACCGCTCGTTGTCGGCGTAACGGCAGGGCCGCAAGCGCAAATTTTAGAACAGGTCAAAACAGTGGCCGCGCGTGACGGATTCGTCATTAAAGTGGCGGAATTCACCGACTTCGTCACGCCGGATCAGGCGCTTGCCAATGGCGAAATTGATGCCAACGCGTACCAACACCAGCCGTACTTGAACCATTTCAATAAAAATAACGGCGACAAATTAGTCTCGATCGGCAAAACCGTGCTCTTACCGATGGCGCTCTATGCACCGAAATACCAAACGCTTGATGCCATTCCCGACGGCGCGAAAGTAGCCATTCCGAACGACCCGACGAACGGCGGTCGCGCGCTCTTGCTGCTGCAGTCGGCCGGTCTGATCCAACTCGGCACGAATGATATCACCGTCACGGTCGCCGATGTCAAAGAAAATCCGCATCATTTCGAATTTCTTGAAGTGGAAGCCGCGCAAGTGCCGCGCTCGTTAGATGACGTGGACGCCGCCGTAATTAATACGAACTACGCGCTTGAAGCGGGACTTTCCCCGGTTGCTGACGCGCGCTTTGTAGAAACGAAAGAATCGCCGTACGCTTGCGTACTGGCCGTGCAAAAAGACGCGAAAACCAACGCGGCGTATGCGAAACTGCTTTCCTACTACCAATCGGAGCCCGTACGCGACTTTATTAACAAAGAATTTAAAGGCGCGCTCGTGCCGGCATTCTGACTTAAGGTTTTCCTTTACAACGGAATGCAGCTGTGATAAAATACTACTGTTGCTAATAACGGAACTTGCAAGGAGGTGTAGATAATGGCAAATTATTGCGAAGTTTGTGGTAAAGGTACGCAAACCGGTATGAACGTCAGCCACTCACATTTGAAAACGAAACGAACCTGGAAACCGAATATTCAACGTGTACGTGTTGTTCTCAACGGTCAAACCACGCGACAGAACGTCTGCACTCGGTGCCTTCGTTCCGGCAAAGTGGAACGTCCTTAAGACAAACTAAAAACCGCCCTCGGGCGGTTTTTTTAATGCCTGTTTTTCCTCGTATGATAAAAACCGCCCGCAGGCGGTTTTTTATTTAACATCCCAATAGCGTGGCAAAAATGTGTCTTGATATAAACGAATCGCATACTCGTCTGTCAAGCCGGCCACATAGTCGATCACTGCCGTTTCCACCGGAATTTCGTTCGGCCGATGTTCCGCCGGTAAGCGCGCGGGATCTTCCAAATAGTAACGGCAAAGTTCCTGTACCAAGCGGTAACCGCGTTTGCGATCCGGCACCAGCGTCGGAGCCTGGTAGACATTGGCAAACATAAATTCGCGAAAGATGCCCATGACTGCCTGCGTGGCGTCCGTCATAATAATCGTTTCCCGATCCGACGACGAGTACACCAGGTCACTCACCATCGCCGTGATCATGGACGAATGCGTTGTTCCGAAATGGCGCTGTACTTCCGCCGGCAAATCGTCCGCAGTGAGCATCCCCGCCCGCTCCGCATCATCAAAATCGTGGCATAAGTAGGCAATACGGTCGCTGTAACGAACCAGTTGCCCTTCTAATGTCTGCGGTAAATTCGGCCCCGTATGATTCAAAATACCGTCGCGTACGGCCTGCGTCAGATTTAAACCGGCGCCGTGCTTTTCCAGCACATCCAACACGCGCAGACTTTGCTCATTATGATGAAAATGGCCAAACAAATCGCGAATCGCAAATTCACCGACATGACCGAACGGCGTGTGTCCCACGTCATGCCCCAAGGCGATCGCTTCCGTCAAATCTTCATTCAAGCGCAGCGCGCGCGCCATCGTCCGCGCGATTTGACTCACTTCCAATGTATGCGTCATCCGCGTGCGATAATGATCCGTCGGCGCGATATATACCTGCGTCTTGTGTTTCAAGCGTCGAAACGCCTTGCTATGCAAAATCCGGTCCCGATCCCGTTGGTATTCCGTGCGCAAAGGATCCTTATCCTGCGGACGCTCGCGCACGGCGTCACGGCTGTGAGCCGCGTGCGTCGCTAAATATTTGACTTCGCGTTCTTCGGTCACTTCGCGGATTTGCATAGTTCACCTCACCCGTGTAAACGGCGGTTGCGTTCGATGATTTCCATAACCCGATTGGCCGTTTCTTCAATCGCTTTCGTGGATACGTCGATCACCGGACAGTGCAACTTGCGCATAATTTCACGCGCATACGTCAACTCCTCGCGAATGCGATCGAGCGCCGCGTAGCTTGCTCCGTCGGCAAGGCCCATGGATTTTAACCGTTCGCTGCGAATCGTATTGAGCTTGCCCGGATCGATAATCAAACCGACAATTTTATAGGAAGGCAGCTGGAATAATTCTTCCGGCAACGGCACTTCCGGGACCAGCGGCAAGTTCGCCGCTTTGATTTTTTTATGCGCCA
>NZ_CABSTC010000077.1:0-4677 GCF_902480485.1 uncultured Negativicoccus sp.
GGAAAGACAATAGACAAATGTGTTTTCGTAATACACAAAAAGAAAATAGCCGCTCAAAAGAACGGCTATTTGCAAAAAAATCATACTTCGTAGGCACTCATGATTTCCGCTACGTAAAACGTATGTACATCATCCGGATCACGATCATAAAAGAAACTGAAAATTTCCGGATCCAAACTCTCTTTAGGAAATGCCAGCGACTGCAAAGTACGACATTCCAAATGCATCCATCCCGTGCCGCCTAACACCGGTGTACTGCCTTGTTTGGGAGCGCAAAGAGTCAGACCCGCCGCGCTTATTTTATCTTCATCGCGGCCGCTGTGCGTGCCACAATATTGAAGCATTGGGCGATAATCATCACGCAAGGGGACGGAGATCGTAAACTCATTTCTTTTTTCTAAAAGTTCATGCGTGTATCGTGACGGCTTTACGCAAATCGTGACAACATATCGTCGCCAACGGTAACCGATCGATCCCCAATTTAAATACATGGAGTTGGCCTCGGTAAGCGTACCTGTCGTTAAAAATACACCGCCGCGAACAGCGCCGATAAATTTGGCGGCGGCTTCGGCGGGAGTCAGAGTATTCCATTCTGTTGCCATATGAACTCCTTTAGTCGACTAACTCAAACACGAGGCTGACGCGCATCGATACCTTTTGACTGCCGGGGAAAAGAGGCGTGGAAGGTGCGCTATCAAACTTTGCCCGCGCCATCATTGGAGCCGCCCAGTATTCATTTGTCGGAGCGACGCTGGCATTCATCAGGCGTCCCAGACGGGCATGTCCCGCGCGCGCTATCACTTGCGCGGTGCGCCGACCGTTGTCAATGGCTTCGGCCAGTAATTCGTCTTTCAACTGTTGCGGTTGATCCACGACAAACTGAACATCGGAAACCGTATTGGCACCGGCGCTTACAACAGAATCCAACACGCGGCTCAAAAGAGCGGTGTCTTTCGTTTCGAAGGCGATTTCGTTGGTTACACGATACGCTTCGATTTTCGGTGCAGTGCCATCTTTCGGATACGTATATACCGGCGTAATTAAGAAATTGGCAGTTTTCAAGTCCTTGTCTTTCACGCCGGCCGCTTTAAGGGCAGCCACTACCGATTGCATGCGTTGATCGTAGGCTTCTTTCGCTACTTTGGCATCCGCGCCTTGCCCTTCGATACCGAAACGCATTTGCGCTTTATTGGGAACCAGCTCGCGTTGTGCTTGGCCCTCGACCGAGACAGTTCGTTGCGGCGCCGTAGCGTCCATTACAGCAGCCTGCACGCCGTACATTCCGGTGGCGGTAAGACCGGTGGCAAGTAAGCCGGCTAAAATCCATTTGCGTAACATAGAAAAACCTCCTTTAAAAACAGAATCTATCTGAGAACATTTTACCACATTGCATTTTGGTATAATTAAGAGCAAGGGAAACAAACGGTTAAATTAAGTACCGTGGAGGACATAATGAAAAAATACAGTTTACAAAAGTTCTTGATCGCCGCTTGCGCCATATCATTACCGTGTTTTGCCGCAGCACAAGCGGATATGACAACCAAGCCGGTGACGCCGCCGGGAGTCAATTCAGCGGCCGGTGCCGCGCGCCAGGAAACGGGTCCTGACGGGAATCAGAAAATGCTCGTATGGAGTGTTGCTAAAATTCAAAACGAATCGCTTACGGCGCAAGATTTTTCTATAGGAGGCCTGCGTCTCGGTGACGATCCGGAGAGATTAACCGGTGTGTTGGGAGCGCCCTTGACAATCATGCGGGGAAATCGTATCGATCGCTACCATTTTAAAGAGGCGGAAGCGACAGTACAACAGAGCTTGCCGTATGGTCAAAAAACGGCTGCGACCATCGGGGTGGAACCGATACGAACACTGACCGGACTCAGCGCGCTTACAGTCACCAAAACAAAGCTCATGACACCGCGTGGTATCGGCATCGGCAACAGCCGTGAAAATGTAATCCGCGTATACGGCACGCCTTCTCGAGTAGAATATGAGCCGTCGACAAAAACTTCGTACTACCGCTATCGGCTGTACGAAAATGAAATTAACTATGAATTGACCTTTGCCATACATGAATTGCAGGTCAAGTCCATGCAGCTGGCATATGTCGCTGTACCCAAAGAGAAACATGACTTGTCATTCATCGTCAATACGCCGGCATCGCTATTGGGTTTTGTTCCGGGAACAATGTACCAAGAGCCCTCCTGGTCGGAGTGGGAAACGCATTTGACGCAGGGAGAAACCGAAATTTGGATGCATGGTGACTTCGGGGTAACGGTAGAAAGCAAGACGCAAAAAATAAAACGCGTATTTTTACGCAATACAAATGTGGCGACGGATAAAGGCATTGCGATTGGTGACAGCCTTTCGACGGTGATACATATTTACGGCGAACCGAATGCCATCGTGTATGCGGGTGATCAACAGCAAACGGCATTATTGTATTACCCGCAAAATCTTGCGAAGCGAATCTACCTGGTTTTTGTGTTGGATACGCAAAAAGATCAGTTAACGGATATCATTTTGACGCAAGGGCGGATCAGCGAGGCGGCTACGCCGGAGGAACGCTACGGTTTTACGCGCACATCACAAGATAAATCCGACGCGCAAGTCTAGCTATTTCAGAAAATCTATATTATAATAACCATAACAAAATTGTACAGGGGCGTGATAGCATGGTGACAGTTGCAGATGTAAAGGCACGTGTACAGGAAGTTCAGGAATTACCGGAAAAGTTACTCTTTGTGGTCGGCGGTGCCGGTTCGGGGAAAAGTAAACTTTTGCGGGAAGTGGAACGAGCGGAAGATTATACTTACGTGGAAGCAAAAGAGCTTTTAATGGAAAAACTGTTTGAAATGGAAAATGAAGAGCGCAAGGTGGAAGCTAAAGAATCTTTTGTGAAAGCATTCAAGGCGCTTGCTGCGGACATTGTGATTTTAGACGGTGTGGAAATCCTCTTTGCACCGATCTTTAAATTAGAGCCGCTGGAAATCATTAAAAAGCTCAGTCAGGATCATACCATTATCGTTGGCTGGAGCGGTTCGTTTGACGGCAAGACTTTAAAATTGGAACATAACAGTAAAGAAAATTATTTCAGTACTGACATTGATGATCCGAAACAGGTCATTACGCTGGACTGATGTAACCATAGCTGAGGAACCGCTTCTGCGGAAGCGGTTCTTCTTTTTTGTGGAGGCGGCATGGATTATCGCTATTGCCCATATGCGGCACACCCTTGGTAACGAAAACGGATAAGGAGCCGCCGCGCTTGTATTGCCCGCACTGCGAAAAATTTTTGTACCGCAATCCGATGGCGGCGGTGGCAGGAATTGTTTTGAATGACACAGGCGCGATACTGCTGGTCCAACGCGCCGCCGGCGAAACCTATCCGGGGAAATGGTGTATTCCCTGCGGCCATATTGAGTGGGGCGAAGATATCCGCGCGGCATTGGTTCGGGAAATGGCGGAGGAAACGGGTCTTGCCGTTACGGCCGAGCGCATTTATGAAGTAGAGTCCAACTTCCATCAACCGGCGGCGCTCAGTGTCGGCTGCTGGTTTATGTGCACGGTAACGGGCGGGGATTTGCAAGCCTCGGATGACGCGGCGGATGCGCGTTATTTTCACTATCGGTATTTGCCGGAGCTGGCATTCCCGACCGATCGAATGGTGTTGAATAAATTGTTTTATCAAGGTTTATTAGCCTAAGAATTACATGCAGGAGGAACGAGTATGTATGAATATTTTGCCGCGTTAATCATCGGCATTGTGGAAGGTATCACCGAATATATTCCGGTATCCAGTACCGGACACATGATCATTGTCGGAGATATGATCGGCTTTTCCGGCACGAAAGAAAGCGTCTTTGAAGTGTTTATTCAGTTGGGCGCGATTTTGTCGGTGCTTTTGATTTATAAAGATAAATTTAAAATGATGCTGCGGCGCGAAAACTGGTTCAAAAAACGCGGTACTTCCTGCTACAACCTGGTTTGCGCGATGCTGCCGGCGATGGCGATCGGCTACTTGACGCATCACTTTATTAAGACGTACTTATTCGGCTGGCAAACGGTCGTTATCGGTTTGATCTTGGGCGGTATTCTGATGTTGTTTGCGGAACGTGTTAACATTCGAACACGTACGGACGATGTCGACGCTATTACGACAAAACAGGCGGTTCTGATCGGCGTATTCCAAATCCTTTCTTTATGGCCGGGATTTTCGCGCAGCGGCTCGACGATTTCAGGCGGGCTGTTACTCGGCATTTCCCGCAAAGCGGCCGCGGATTTTTCATTCATCATGGCCGCGCCGTTGATGTTTGTAGCATGCACCTATGATTTATTGAAAATTTGGCGGTATTTGCATTGGAGCGATTTCGGCATTTTTGCATTGGGCTTTGTCACTGCCGCCGTCGTTGCTTATGCGTCGGTACTGTGGTTCTTGAAATTTTTAAATAATTCAAGCCTGGCTTCGTTCGCGTACTATCGTTTTGCGCTCGCGGTGGCAACCTGCCTGTATTTTTGGCTTTGATAAAAGAATTATCCGGAATTGAAAATAACCGTCAGGAGATATTCCCGGCGGTTATTTTAATTATGCAATCAATGACTAAAATAAAATTGATAAACACTAGCAAATTCTTAGGGATATCTGCTATAATTATTACAATTTAGACAAGTTGAGCTCTG
>NZ_CABSTC010000078.1:0-4477 GCF_902480485.1 uncultured Negativicoccus sp.
TTTCTCTTCGCCATGCAGTAATCGCCCGATATTGGCACGATGTTGAAAAATGATAGCAATGACGCCCAAAGTCGCAAAAATCAAAAATGCCGACGGAGCCTGCCACCACCATAAAAGGATCGGTACGGTCAACGCTGCGACAATAGACGCCAAGGATACTAACCGTGTCGTAAAGACCAAGGTCACCCAAACGGCAGCCGCCGCAACGGCTACCGGTAGCGACAGGCAACACATGACCCCAAAGCCGGTCGCCACGCCGCGGCCGCCGCGAAATCCCAAAAACACTGAAAAGCAATGACCGACAATCGCCGCTGCCGCACAAAGCGCAAGCAGTATCGGATCGTTTCCGCCTAACGATGTCGCCGCTACGCCCTTCAGAAAATCCGCGGCAAAAACGGCAATCCCCATACGCGCTCCCAAAGTGCGATAAGCGTTGGTTGCACCGATATTACGACTGCCGTGCCGGCGTAGGTCGGTACCGCAAAGCAGCTTACCGAGCCACAAACCGCTGGGAATCGACCCCAGCAAATATGCTCCCATAACGCAAAGCAAATAATTAATCACTCATCATCACCATCGCGTTTACCGCGTAAAACCAATCGAATCGGCGTACCTTCAAACCCGAACGATTCACGCAAACGATTTTCCAAAAATCGCACGTACGAAAAATGGACGTATTGCGCGTAGTTACAGAAAAGCACAAAGGTCGGCGGTTTAACTCCCACCTGTGTCATATAGTACAGCTTGATTTCCTTACCATACTTCATCGGCGGCGGATTCATCAATTTTGCGTCCGTTAAAACTTCATTCAGAACCCCGGTCGAAACGCGGCGCGTTTGCTGTTCCGAAACGAATTGAATCAGCTCTCCCAGACGATGAATTCGTTGTTTGGTAAGAGCCGAAACATACACAATTGGTGCATATTGTAAAAAGGCCAATTCACGCCGAATATCTTCCGCATATGTTTCGGTAGACTTGCTGTCTTTTTCGATCAAGTCCCATTTATTAACAAGAATGATTATGCCTTTGCCGGCTTCATGCGCGTAGCCCGCAATTTTGGTGTCTTGCTCAGTGACCCCTTGGGTCGCATCCAAAGCCAGTACGACCACGTCGGCACGATCGATCGAACGCAGCGAACGAATGACGCTGTAATGCTCCACCGGCAAATCAATTTTTGCCTTACGACGCATTCCCGCGGTATCAATAAGCACAAATTCCTCGCCATGGTATTTCCAATGCGTATCAATCGAATCTCGTGTCGTGCCGGGTACATCACTCACCAGCACACGTTCTTCGCCGAGAAGCGCATTGGTAAGAGAAGATTTGCCGACATTCGGACGACCGACCAGCGCCACATGCACAAGTTCATCTTCATGCGGATCGATTTCGCGCTGCGGAAAATGCTTCACCACATCATCCAACAAATCTCCCAATCCCAGCAGATTGGAAGCGGAAATCGCATGCGGATCCCCCAGTCCCAAAGAATAAAATTCATAGACATTCATTTCCTGCGCGGGACTGTCAATTTTATTGACCGCAAGCACTACCGGTTTACCGGCATCTCGTAGTAGATGGGCGACCTGTTCATCATCCGCCGTGACACCAACGCGCCCGTCACAGACGAGTACGATCACGTCGGCCTCCAAAATCGCAAGTTGGGTCTGCGCTTTGGTGCCAACGCTGATATGGTCTTCTTTCGGCACCAAAAACTCAATACCGCCCGTATCAATCAAAGTAAACTTTGTGCCGAGCCACTCTGCATCAAAATAAATGCGATCGCGAGTGACACCGGGAACATCTTCCACGATGGAAATACGTTTGTTAATGATCGCGTTGAATAATGTCGACTTGCCGACATTTGGCCGTCCGACCACCGCCACTAACGGTTTATCCATAGCTTACTCCTTCAATAAAAAATACGGGGAAACAGCGAACCGTCCCCCGCATTTTTGCTTTTTTCTTTGCCTCGCTGACGGTTTTATTCTTCGTCAGACGTCGCGTCCGCCGTAACCTCTTCGGCTTCAGCAACATCTTGCACCGGAGCTTCATCCGTCGGCATTTCTTCCGTCGCACCTTCCGCATGCTCCTGTACCTGGATCAGGCTGAAGCTGATGCGTTTGCGGGATTTATTAATGCCGATGATCTGCACTTCGACCATATCGCCGTCCGCTAATACATCGCCCACTTTTTTGCTGCGATCTTTGGTAATTTCGCTGATGTGCAGCAAACCGGTCAAGCCGTCGGTCAATTCCACAATCGCGCCGAAATCAATCAATTTTACGACTTTCCCGACAACGGTATCACCGACTGCATAATTTTGGATGTCATCCATCCACGGATCCGGCAAGGTATCTTTGCGGCTGAAAGAAATACGCTGTTTTTCCGGATCAAACGATTTGATGATAACGTCCACTTCCTGGTTCGGTTCCAAAACGTCTTCGACTTTGTCGATTTTGTTCCAGGCTACATCGGAAATATGCAACAAACCTTCAATACCGTTAACGTCAATAAACGCGCCGTACGGCATGATTTTTTTCACGATACCGGTAAGTTGCGTGCCCTGTTCGTACGCTTCTTTCATGTTTTCCATTTCCGTTTCGCGATGAACTTCGAGCATCGCTTTACGGCTCAAAACCAAACGGTTTTTCAAACGGTCCACTTCCAGTACTTTCGCCTGGAATGTTGTACCGACGAGGAACGAGAGCGAGCGTACGAAACGCAGATCTCCCTGGGAAAGCGGAATAAAACCGCGTAACGATTTAATCTGGACGAGAAGGCCTGCTTTAATCGCTTCAATACCTTCGACTTCTACAGGTTCATCGTTAGCCAATGCCTGTTCGACGATATCCCAGTCCGCCAAACGATCCAATTTGATTTTGGAGATGTAGATCGTACCATCTTCTTTCACCGCATTGGTGATTTGCGCTTTGACTGTATCGCCGACCGCCAGTACATCCTTCATGGATTCCGGAGCCGGAAATGAATATTCACGCGCTTGGAGCACCGCTTCCGTTTTGTAACCAAACGAAACGTACGCTTCTTCATCGGTCAGATCAACGACCGTGCCTTCTACGATGCTTCCTTTGTGAAAATCATAATTCATGTCCATCTCTTCAAAAGTTGTTTTCATATCATCCATTGCCAACAATACCTCCTCGATTATCCAGTCCGGTGTGGATGCACCGGCTGTGATGCCAACCGTCCAATCACTTTGAAACCATGACGAGCGTAATTCTGCAGCCGTTTCAATATGGTATGCCGGGGTGCCATTTGCTTTGGCAAGTTCGTACAGACGGCGTGTATTACCGCTGTGTCGGCCACCAATGACTACGATTACGTCCGCTATCTTTGCCAACTCCGCTACCGCATTCTGCCGCTCCGCCGTGACATTGCAAATCGTGCGATGGACATCTACATGATCCACTTTGTCTTTGACGAGAGCAAGCATCTCTTGGAAGAGGGCCTGCGAAAACGTAGTTTGCGATACAACGCTTGCTTCAGAGAGGTGCGGCAAGTTGGCTAAATCGGCGGGCGTTTCCGCAACGATAGCGCGATCCATTGCCCATTCGGCAATGCTTTTGACTTCCGGATGATTTTTTTCTCCGAAAATAATTACCGTCTTACCTTCATTCACTAAGCGATTGGCTTCTTTTTGTGCCCGTACAACGTACGGACAGGTCGCATCGATAATCTTTAAATTTTTTTCATTAGCTCTATTATAACACGCCGGGCCCACTCCGTGAGAACGAATAATTACCGTTTCTCCAGGGACGTCTTCGAGCGATTCGACATAGTCGATCCCTTTGGAACGTAGTCCTTCCACCACCTGATTGTTGTGAATGATCGGCCCCAGCGTGACCGCGTCAGTCCCTGTTTTACTTAGGTCTTCCGCGATTTGCATGGCGCGTTTTACACCATAGCAAAAGCCCAGTTTTTTCGCCACAATAATCTTCATATCTCAACCTTTATACATTTCATAAAGCTTTTCTATTCTTTCTCTAATCAAATTATTAACTTCTGTAATTTTTTCGGGAGTCGATTTGTCTTTTTCCACCATAACCGGCTCGCCAATGGCCACCACCGGTACCGATTTGCTCCACGGGTGCATGGTATGAATCGCAGCCACGGGAACGATCGGCACACCAAGACGTAACGCCAGCGATGCCATCCCGGTGTGGAAAGGGCCCAAACCTTCATGCCGAATTCTCGTTCCTTCGGGAAAAATTCCGAGCAACTCACCGCGCCGAATAATCGCAAATGATTGTCGCATCGCCGCGCGATCCACTTTGCCGCGATGCAAAGGAACCATTTCCAAAACATTTAAAAATTGACGCAGGAAAAAATTGCGAAACAATTCTTCTTTTGCCAAAAAATACACTTGCCTCGGCATGGCCGCAAAAACGAGCGGCGGATCCCAGTTGCTTTAACTGTCGAGATCGGAAGAGCGGTTCAGCAGGAATGCCGAGACCGATCTCGT
>NZ_CABSTC010000079.1:0-4039 GCF_902480485.1 uncultured Negativicoccus sp.
ATGATCCGGTGCAAAGTCCGGCCTACTACACAGACGGTCGTTATGAAACGGTCGAAGCCATTGAAGCGTGGGGACTGGATCACCATGCCGGTGACGCGCTGGCGTATATCAGCCGTGCCGGCAAAAAATCACCCGACACGTATCGTCTTGACCTGCAAAAAGCGCTTTGGTACATTGACCGTATTCTTGCCGAGCCTCGCTTGCGCAATATTGACCCGCAGGATTTTACCGAAGATAAACGGTTGACACCGATTTTGGCGACGGCAGTGGTTCACTTGCAGGCGGCGAGCGCGGCCGATCAGGCGGGTGAACGAGCGTGTGCCCGAGCGGAGTGGGAACTTGTGCGCCAGGCGTTGCAGTGTGCGCTGGCGGAGAAAGAATAGTCGTTACGCTTATGGCGTTTGCATGTGTCGAGAGATCGCATAAAAACATATGCGTATTGTTGAAACTTCCGGGATGCCGCGCGAATTTTGGCTCGTTGGGAAATATTCGGACAATAAAAAAGACCTGCCGCGGCAGGTCTTTTTGTGTGCTTAGAAAGCGGGGATGATGGCACCTTTAAATTTATCCGAGATAAATTTTTTGGTCGATTCGCTTTGCAGCGCTTTCATCAGTTTTTCGATTTCCGGACGTTTCTGATCGCCGTCACGAATGACAACGATGTTGGCGTACGGGGAATCTTTAGATTCGAGATAGAGCGCGTCGGAGGTCGGGTTCATGCCCGCGTCAATCGCGTAGTTCGTATTGATAACGGCAATGTCGACATCATTGATCGCGCGCGGCAATTGCGCGGCTTCCAGTTCCGAAAATACCAAACCTTTCGGATTGGCGATGATGTCTGCTACTGTCGCCGTGATGCCCGCGTTTTTCTGCAGGTCGATCAAGCCGGCCGCTTTCAGCAGAAGCAACGCGCGTCCGCCGTTAGTCGGGTCGTTCGGAATCGCTACTTTCGCGCCGTCCGGCAAACCACTCAAATCTTTCAACTTGCTCGAGTACACGCCCATCGGTTCAAGATGAACCGCACCTGCGGAAACTAATTTCAAATTGTGTTCCGAGTTGAAATTGTCCAAGTACGGCTGGTGCTGGTAGAAGTTCGCGTCGAGTTCTTTATCGTTCAGCGCGAGATTCGGCTGTACGTAATCGGTGAATTCAACGACCTCAAGTTTGATTCCCTCTTTCGCAAGCACGTCTTTGACATTGTTCAGAATTTCCGCATGCGGTACCGGGGTGGCGCCCACCTTAATCGTGACGGACGGTGCGGGAGCCGCCGCTTTTTCCGACTGTTTATCGCTGCCGCAACCGGCGATTACAAGCGCACATGCCATGACACCGACACCGGCTAAACTGTACCATTTTTTCATGTTATGACCTCCTTGAAATTTTTAAATTGTCATTAATATAGCAGATTGTCACAGCTTCGTCAAACAAATAGAATAATCAGGTAAAATGATTAGACAGGCAATTTTATATAAAAATAATAAAATGCACCGCAATAACATCAAATTCAGGCTGCACAGCGTGGTTCGTGAAGTGTAAATATAAAAATATCATGAACGCAAGATGAGCAAAAAGGCGACGCGCCTTGCCGTTACTGCCGGCGGAATATCTGAACGACTGTTCTGTGGTACAGTGCGAAATTGACGGCGTTTGCGAAATCGTTATAATCGGGAAATAGAAAGGATGTGGAAATGTGAAGAAATTAGTTTGGGTATTGAGTTTGTGCGCGGCTGTGCTGGCGCTTGTCGGTTGCGGTCAGACCCCGCAGGAAAATCAGGGAAAACTGCAGGTGGTAACGACCGTGTATCCCGTGTACGACGTGGTGAAAAAAGTGGCGGGGGATCGGGCCGATGTCACGCTTTTGGTACCGCCGGGAGCGGAGCCGCACGATTGGGAACCGACCGCGAGCGATTTGAAGAAAATCGGTCAGGCGAAAGTCTTTTTCTACAACGGCGCGGGTTTGGAACCGACCGATCAGATTTTGAAGAAGGAAATTACGCGTGACGCGACGGTCGTGGAGCTGAGTCAGGGCTTGGACCTGTTGAAACTGCAGGACGATGACGATCACGACCACGATCATGATCATGACGCCGACCATCATGACGAAGATCATCATGACGAAGATCATCATGCGGAAGGCCATCATCACCACCATCACGGCGGCGTGGATCCGCACGTGTGGTTGGATCCGCAAAACGTCATGAAAGAAGCGGCTGTCGTTGCCGACGCGTTGGCAAAAGCCGATCCGGCGCATGCTGACGCATATCGTGCCAATGCGAAAAAATACCAAGACGAATTGGCGGCGCTCGACAAGGATATGGATGCGGCGCTCTCGTCGCTCGCAAATAAAAATCTCGTCGTTTCGCACGAGGCGTTCGGCTACTTGGCCGCGCGCTACGGTTTAACGCAAATTGGCATCATGGGTGTCGATGCGGATGCTGAACCGACGCCGGACCGCATGGCGCAACTGGTCGAATTCATTCGTGAACATGATGTGCGTACGATTTACAGTGAAGAGCTCGTCAACCCGCGTTTGGCGGAAGCCATCGCGGCGGAAACCGGAGCGGTCGTACGCGTGTTGAATCCGATTGAGGGATTGACCGCCGCGCAGGAAAAAGCGGGCTACGATTACATTAAGTTGCAGCGTGAAAATCTGACCACTTTGACCGCGGGCCAACAATAAAGAGCTTCCCTTCAGCCGTCACCTCGGTGGCGGCTTTTTTCTTGCCGCTAAAGAATGGACGCACCATGTGCATGCAAAAAATGGAATTAACTTGCCAGGCTTTGAAAATTGCGGTACAATCACTTACGAAAGTTGAATATGGAGTATTACGTCTTTTGATTGACATTTTCTGTAATCAATGATAAAATTACTAATTGCAGTAGTGTCATTATGATCGTGGAGACTGATAGAGGAGAGACGCAGTACAAAAAATGCAAAAGCAAGGTTCAAAAAGGAACCTTGCTTTTATTGTCATTTTTCGAAAACGACACGTGAATAGCCGAGACGACACGATAACGCCAATATCAGAAAGGGTGACAAGTGCATGTTCAAACCGGTAAATATGGGCACGCGGAAACGGTACACCTACGCCAAGATCAATGAGGTCTTGCAAATGCCGCACTTGCTCGATTTACAGCGAAATTCCTACCTGTGGTTTCAGGAAGAAGGACTGCGGGAAATTTTTGAAGATATTTCTCCGATTGAAAGCAATGAACGGGGCAATAATCAAGACGGTAAATTAAAGCTTTATTTTGATGATTACAAATTCGGTGAGCCGAAATACGATATCGCCGAATGCAAGGAACGTGACGCGACATTCGCCGCGCCGTTGCGCGTGAAAGTTCGTCTGGAAAATGCCGAAACGGGCGAGCTCGCCGAAACGGAAGTATTTATGGGCGACTTCCCGGTAATGACCGATACCGGTACCTTCGTCATCAATGGCGCGGAACGCGTTATCGTCAGCCAGTTGGTGCGTTCGCCGGGCGTATATTACAGCGGCACGATTGATCAAATGGGTAAATCGCTGTTCAGCTCCACGGTGATTCCGAACCGCGGCGCCTGGATTGAACTCGAAAGCGATGCCAACGATATCGTGCACGTTCGTATCGACCGTAACCGCAAGTTGCCGGCAACGGTTCTCGTACGCGCGCTGGGCTTCGAAACGAACGATGAAATCATGGATCTTTTCGGTGACGATCCGCGCATCGCGGAAACATTGAAAAAAGATCCGACGCGTTCGCAGGAAGAAGCATTAATTGAAATATATAAGAAATTGCGTCCGGGTGAACCGCCGTCCATCGACAGCGCTACTTCGATGTTCAATAATCTATTCTTCGATCCGCGCCGTTACGATTTGGCGCATATCGGACGTTATAAATTAGGTAAAAAATTAGGCTGGCAGGGACGTCTGTTCGGCCAGACATTGGCGCGCCCGTTGGTTCATCCGTACACGGGTAAAGTCGTTTTGCCCGAAGGCACCGTGATCGGTAACAAGGAACTGGAACAGATCGCGGCATCCGAAATGTTCGCCGATGCCGG
>NZ_CABSTC010000080.1:0-3942 GCF_902480485.1 uncultured Negativicoccus sp.
CACGGTGGTATTCACCGTGTTCTCTTTCTATCCTTCTTGCTATTCTTATTGTTTTTGCGAAAGTCGAGATATCGCTTCCGTTTTACCCATACTATGCACGAGTCCGCCAATGTCCGGACCATGCATTGCACCGATCAAAGCGATTCGCAACGGCATGTAAAGGTCCTTACCTTTAATGCCGGTTTCTTTTTGTACTTCTTTAATAGCAGCTTTGTAGTATTCAGCCGTATCTTCCGGCGCATTTTCCAACTTCGCGCGATACGCTTCCAAAACGGTCTTGCTGGTATCCTGCGAGAGTACCCCCTGCATTTCTTCTGTCAGTTCCGGCGCCGCTTCATACAAAGGACGCGCAAGTTCGATGATTTGTTCACCGTAAGATAAATGTTTGCGATAAAGTTCACCGATTTCGGCAACTTTAGCACGATCTTTGACACTGACATTCGCCGGCACAAATCCTGCTTTTTGCAACTGCGGCAACAGTATGTCTACCAATTCATCCGTAGACAGGTTTTGCATATAATGGAAGTTGATCCAGTTCAGCTTATCGATATCAAATACCGCCGGATTTTTCGAAACGTGATCCATAGAAAATTGTTGAATCAATTCTTCCACCGAATAAATTTCTTTTTCCTCCGGACTGGACCAGCCTAATAAGGCTAAGAAGTTGATGATCGCTTCCGGCAGGTAGCCCATGTTTTTGTACTGTTCTACCGCCGTCGCACCGTGGCGCTTACTCATTTTCTTGTGATCTTTACCAAGAATCAAAGAAATATGACCAAATTTCGGCTCTTTAAAGCCAAGCGCACTATAAATCACCAGCTGGCGCGGCGTGTTGGATAAGTGTTCTTCGGCGCGAATAACATGCGTGATCTGCATACGCGCATCATCGATCACAACACTATAGTTGTAGACCGGCATACCGTCCGATTTAACAATGATAAAGTCACCGACACCGTTGGATTCGAAGCTGACGTGTCCACGCACCAAATCCTCAAAGGAAAGTGTTTCATTTTGCGGGCAGCGCAAACGAATGGTCGGTACCCGCCCTTCTTTTTTATACTCTTCCTCCTGTTCCGGTGTTAAGTGTGCACAATGACCGTCATAAACCGGCGTTTTACCTTCCTCCAGTTGCTTTTGTCGAGATGCTTCCAATTCCTCGGCAGTACAGTAGCAACGATATGCCTTCCCCTCTTTTAATAGCTGTTCTGTATACCGGCGATAAATATCCAAACGTTCACTTTGACGGTACGGTTCTTCCGGACCGCCGACATCAATACCTTCATCCCAGGTAATTCCCAACCAACGCAACGCGGCTTTGATGTTTTCTTCCGACTCCCGTGTCGAGCGTTCCAAATCCGTATCCTCGATGCGCAAAATAAGGCTTCCATTGGTGTTTTTTGCCAATAACCAATTAAATAATGCCGAGCGCGCTCCGCCGATATGGAACGGACCGGTCGGGCTGGGCGCAAAACGCACACGTACTGGTTCTGTCATTTATTGTTCATCCTTTCTATAATAGTGGCACTGGCCATTGCCGCAATTCCTCTCTTTTCGCCGATCGGCCCCAATTTCTCATGGGTCGTCGCGTGCACGGCAATGCGTGCATCAGGTAAGCATAATAATTGAGCAAGTGTTGCGATACAATCAGAAATATATTTCTGTAATTTGGGCGCTTGCGCAATGATAGTAATCGTTGCATTTTGTAGGAGAAATCCGTCCGCAAGCAGTTCCTGCACAACTCTCCGCAACAGTATACCACTCCGGACTCCACGATATTGTTCATCGGTATCGGGAAAATACGTCCCTATATCCGGCTTACCTGCCGCCGCTAACAACGCATCCGTCAATGCATGCAAGGCACAGTCGGCATCCGAATGACCTTCCAACGCAAACGGCGCCGGAATTGTCACACCGCAAAGTGTTACTGCATCCCCCGGTTTAGTGCGATGAATATCATATCCGCTGCCGGTGCGAACGATCCCCGATTGCGCAACGAACTCTTGGAATGCAAGATAATCTTTCCACGTCGTAATTTTTTTATTTGGTGATTGTGCTACCACCAACACAGGATCTTCTCCCATTAGTTCCAATAAACTTGCGTCATCGGTCGCTTTTTGAAGGACTGATTGTTCTTGCCGATACATCTGATAAAGCGTCTCACGCCGAAATCCTTGCGGCGTAAGTGCCAAATAAATATCGTCTCGCGGGATCGTCGTAATGCGACGTGTTTGCGAATTCTTGTACTTAACGGTGTCTTGCACGGATTTCACCAATAGTGCTCCGTTGGCACTGCAAAGAGCCGCCGCCACCACATCAATATCGTCCGGCGCAACATAGGGACGTGCACCGTCATGAATTAAAATAAATTCTGCCGCCGGATCGACGGCTTCCAGCGCCGCCTGCACCGACTCCTGCCGTGTCTTACGACCGGTAACCAGAGTTACGGGAACCGTCAGCAATAAATCATTCACTATGTTTTGGATAATGTCTTCTTCGCCCGCGTGCACGGCAATAACGATTTCGTCACAACATTGAGCTTTGCTGACAGCCAATAACGTATACGCCAAAAGAGGGCGGCCACCAACCGGTAACAGCAGTTTGTTACCATCGGCACCAACGCGTCGGCCGCTCCCCGCGGCCACTACGATAATACTTGTCATGATCCTCCCTGTTGCGTTTCATACCGAGCAAAGATCATTTTCCCCGCCGAAGTTTGCAATACTGAGGTAACTACCACAAAAACATTATTACCGATTTGCGACTTGCCGTTTTCGATAACAATCATCGTGCCGTCATCCAAATACGCCACTCCTTGTCCCTCCTCTTTGCCCTGCTTAACAATTTGCACGAGAAGTTGCTCTCCGGGAATGACAACCGGTTTGACCGCATTCGCCAAGTCATTAATATTTAAAACGTGAACGCCCTGTAATTCCGCCACTTTATTCAAATTATAATCGTTTGTTATCACGGTAGCCCGATGTGCCAGACCAAGTTGCACTAATTTTGCGTCCACTTCCGATTGTTCATCAAAGTCTTCCGTCACAATTTTGACATCAATAATTTTACGTTTTTGCATCTCATTGAGAATATCAAGCCCGCGGCGACCGCGATTGCGTTTTAAGACATCCGATGAATCGGCAATATATTGCAATTCTTCCAAGACGAAAACCGGTACAATCAGAGGTCCTTCCAAAAATCCTGTCTTTGCGATATCAGCAACACGCCCATCAATAATAACGCTGGTGTCCAAAATCTTGCCGTAAGGACCTAATTTTGTTTCCTTCGGTTCTTTTTCCCGTCCCTGACGCCAATTAGCAATAATGGTGCTAAGCTGATTTTTTTGTCCGATCGCCAAATAAATCCCCGTGTATCCTAAAACAATGCTCAGCACAATCGGAATATACGGTCCGATCAAGGGTAAATTATTAAATGCCAGACCAAGTAAATTGGCAATAATAAGACCGATAAAAAGTCCGACAATCCCCAGAATCAAGTCAAGTGAGGAAATCCCGGTAATTGTACGTTCTCCCCAAGCGGTAAACGCGCGTAATTTTCGGAACAAATACGGAGCGGCTACACTACCGACAACGTATCCCAGAAAAGCCCCCAAAAGGATGGTGCACAGCCAAAGCAATGTGACGCCGAAAACGCCCCACTGCCAAAATGCCATCCCGAAGAATGCCGAATCCGCTAAATACGGGTGAAGTTGATTGGCAAATACTACGCCAAGAATAATAAAAAGTCCAATAAACAAAAAGCGCAGTAGCTTTTCGATCATAGTTTCACCACCTTTCGCATAAATAATATCATAGCACAGCAATATTATGACTACAAATCAGGATTGTTTTAAAATTTTCTGCCGTAATTCTCGTAAATGCTTTAACGGAACTAATTGTAAATGATCCGGCTTTTCTTTCAATGCCGCATAATTGGCGGCCGGCA
>NZ_CABSTC010000081.1:0-3796 GCF_902480485.1 uncultured Negativicoccus sp.
AGTGAGAGACAGGCCTTGGAACGTGAACTGGTGACTGCGGCCCGGCAGCGTTTGGCAGAGCTTGGCGCCGCTGACGATCAAATGTTGGTGGTAGACGGAGCGGCATGGCATCCGGGTGTCATCGGTATCGTAGCCTCGCGCTTGGTGGATAGCTTTCATCGCCCCGCCTTGGTTATTTCAGTAAACGACGGGATCGGCAAGGGCTCTTGCCGCAGTATTCCCGCGTTGGATATATATGATGCGTTGCATTCCTGCGCGGATATTTTGGAGCAATTCGGCGGACATCATCAGGCGGCCGAATTTTCCATTCGGGAAGAACGTATTCCCGAATTGCGCAAGCGTTTGCAGGAGTATGCCGATACGCATTTAACACCGGACGATTTCATACCGGTGCTGCGCGTGGAACGCGCGCTTGCGTTGGCGGATGTCGATTTGGATTTCGTCACGGCGCTCGAACGCTTAGAGCCGTTCGGCGAAGGCAATCCGTCACCTTTATTTGCGTCCCGCGATCTGACCGTGCAAAAAATTCGCCGTATCGGTAAAGATCGGCGTCATTTGAAAGCCAACTTTGCGCAGCAAGGTGATGACTTGGAATGTGTCGGCTGGGGATTAGGGGAACTGACCACGGAAATTTTCAGCGGCGATACTGCCGCGATCGTTTACGCGTTGCAAAAAAATACATGGCAGAACCAGGTGCAAGTGCAGGGCGTGGTGAAAGATATCACGTGGGAAAGCGCGCAAAAAGTGCATTTAAACCGTGAAATTATGGTAGCCGTATATCGTGAACTGCGCGTGCTTTTGGAGCCGCATGATCGGACCGTCGCGCAAGTTCAGACTATCCTCGCGGAGCAGAGTGGCTTGTCGTATGCGCCGCGGGATTTGTTCGCGGCGGTGACCGTGTTGGAAGAACTGCATTTATTGGAACGTCAACAGTATGAGAATGAAACCTGGTATACTTGGCGACCCAGTGACGAAAAGCTCGCGCTGGAAAATTCCGCCACATATCGTGCCGGTGCGGGAAAGGAGGATATATGGAAACCGTAAACACGGAATTTGATCGGGAAGCGGCGTATGCGAAATTGGTCGCCGACGTCAAAAAATATTTGCCCGATCTCGATGAAGATTCCCTGCGTGAAGCATATGAACTTGCCGATACGGCGCATGCGGAGCAAAAACGTGTTTCGGGCGAACCATATATTATGCACCCGTTGGCTGTCGCCGACATTATTGCCGGCTTGCAAATGGATCCGGACGGTATCAAGGCGGCGTTGTTGCATGATGTTGTGGAAGATACCGATTACACGCTGGAAGATATTCGCATGCTGTTCGGCGATGAAGTGGCGTTTTTGGTGGACGGCGTCACCAAGCTCAACCGAATGAATTACAAAACGAAAGAAGATCAGCAGCTCGACACCTATCGCAAAATGTTTCTCGCGATGGCGAAAGACGTGCGCGTGGTCGTTATCAAACTGGCTGACCGTTTGCATAATATGCGGACGCTGTCCTTCGTGCGGGAAGAAAAGCAGCAGCGCATTGCCCGCGAAACGCTGGAGATTTTTGCGCCGCTCGCGCATCGGCTCGGTATTTTTAATATAAAGTGGGAGCTGGAAGATCTTTCGTTCCGCTATTTGGAACCGATGGCATACTACGACCTCGTCGAACAGATGAAGGTCAAACGCCAGGTGCGCGAAGAAATCATCAAACAGACGATTGATATCTTGCGCGATTCACTGCAGAAGAACAATATTGAAGCGGACATCAGCGGTCGTCCGAAACATTTTTACAGTATTTATAAAAAAATCAAGAAAAAACATCAGGATATCAGTGAGATTTACGATCTGTACGCGACTCGAGTGATTGTCAACACGATCCCGGAGTGCTATGCGGTTTTGGGGATTGTCCACAGTTTATGGAAACCGTTGCCGTATCGGTTTAAAGATTATATCGCGATGCCGAAACCGAATATGTACCAGTCGTTACATACGACGGTCATCGGCGAAGCGGGGCAACCGGTCGAAATTCAGATCCGTACGCAAGAGATGCACCAGGTCGCCGAGTACGGCGTGGCGGCGCATTGGCGCTATAAAGAAGGCACGAAAAAAGCGTCGCAGCAACAGAATTTTGATGAAAAAATCGGTTGGCTGCGCAAACTGCTCGAATGGCAGGATACGAGCAATTCGAAAGAATTTGTCGACGCGTTGAAACTCGATGTGTTCGCCGACGAGGTCTTTGTGTTTACGCCGCGCGGCGATGTCATTGATTTGCCGCAGGGCGCCATTCCGCTGGATTTCGCGTACCGTATTCATACGGAAGTCGGCAATACCTGTACGGGAGCCAAAGTCAACGGCAAAATCGTGCCGATCGACTACAAACTGAAAAACGGCGATATCGTTTCGATTATTACGTCCAAAAACGGCAAACCGAGTTTGGACTGGCTGAACATTGTCGCGTCGTCGGAAAGCCGTTCGAAAATTCGCAGTTGGTTTAAGAAGGAAAATCGTGCGGATAATATTGCCAAAGCGAAAGAGGCGTTGGAGAGCGAAGCGAAAAAACTCGGGTATGAGTTCAAAACGCTGAACAAGCCGGGACGCTTGGAAACCATTGCCGAACAGATCAATGCGGGCACACCGGAGGATCTGCTGGCGGCGGCCGGCTATGGCGGTTTAACCGTGCGCGGAATTACACTGAAGCTGATTGACCTGCACAAAAAAGAGGAAGCGAAAAATAATCCGATTTCTTCTCAGCTGCAACAAACGCTCGACAGCTTGCGGGTCAGCAAAAAGGCGACGAAAGGTAACAGCGGCATTCTCGTCAAAGGCGAGCCGGGGCTGTTGGTGCATATGGCGCGTTGTTGTAATCCGGTGCCGGGCGATCCCGTCATCGGCTACATCACACGCGGGCGCGGCATTTCCGTGCATCGCCTGGATTGCGACAATATTATTCACAATGATGATCCGAATCGCCTGATCGAAGTCAGCTGGATGTACGGGGCGAATGAAACTTTTTTGGTGGTCGTCGAGATCGAAAGTTACGATCGCCGCGGTTTGCTGGAAGATGTCTTGGGCGTTGTTTCGGAAATGAAATTATCCGTCGGCTCGGTGAACGCCGATTTGCCGCAGGATAATGTCGCCAAAATTCGGCTGGGCGTACAAATTAAAGACTTACATCAATTGGAATTTATGATGACCAAGCTGCGACGGATTCGCGATGTGTATTCCGTGCGCCGTTTGGAATCGGCAGGAGGAACGTAATGCGTGCAGTGATCCAACGAACGACACAAAGCCAAGTAACGGTAGACGGTGAACTTGTCGGCAAAGCCGGCGCGGGATTGACGGTGTTGCTCGGTGTCGGGGCGGAAGATACGGCAGAAGATGCCCGTTATCTCGCCGATAAAATTGTCAATTTACGCATCTTTGAAGACGCGGACGGCAAGATGAACCGGTCTCTTTTGGATACGGGCGGCGAAATTCTCGCGATTTCCCAATTCACTTTATACGGTGACGTACGCAAAGGCCGGCGGCCGAGTTTTACCGCCGCGGCTCCGCCAAGTCTCGCGGAGCCGCTTTATGAAGTATTTGTTCAAGCGCTGCGCGCGCATGATGTGACGGTCGGGACCGGTCGTTTTCAAACGGAAATGCAGGTCACATTGACGAATAACGGACCCGTGACCATTTTGCTGGATAGCGGAAAGTTATTTTGAGGTAGCTATGAAAATTATCGCGTTAACACTCGGACCGCTGGCGACCAATTGCTATATTCTGTTTTCAGAAGCGACCAAGCATGCGATCGTCATCGA
>NZ_CABSTC010000082.1:0-3450 GCF_902480485.1 uncultured Negativicoccus sp.
AGGCTCTTTATTCACACGTATACAACTCTCGCAGACAGGCCCTCGCCAACGCCGCCAACGACGACACCGCGCGCTGATCCGGAAGTTGCGCCGAGCCGTATGCCAACGGCAACTCCGTACAAGCCAACACGAGCGGCACATCGTTTTCACGCCACAAAAGCTCCGCCGCTTGACGCAAGCGTTCGCCCGCCAGCGTGAAATTGCCCGATTTGATATAGCGCAACGACTGTTCTGCCCATTCTCCGGCAAGCGGTAACGGATCGTACAACGCAAAGCCTCGTTCCGCCGCTTTTTTCTGGTACAAACCGGAGCGCAATGTCCCTTGGGTTCCCAGAAGCCATGCCCCTTTGGGCGAAAGCTCCGCTGCCTCCGCCAGCGTCACGTCCATGATATTGATCAGAGGCGTCGTAAGTTCAGCGGCGAATTGCTCAATGAAATAGTGCGCCGAATTACATGGTGCGCAAAGCACGTCCGCGCCCCATGTGATCAGCTTTTCAAAGTCGTCTCGCATTTGCGGGCCGGGATCTGCTCCTTTGCCGAGCATGGCCGCGCTGCGATCGGGCAGATCCGTGTCGCCGAGCATAATTACCGTCGGGTGCTCTTGATCCGTTTCCGCCGGCGCGTATACCGCAAGCAGACGTAAAAATTCCGCTGCTGCCGCCGGTCCCATCCCGCCGAGCACACCTAATACTTTACCGTTCTTTTTAACCATAGCCATCTTCCGTTTCTTTTATTTTACATTTATCTTACCGTTTTACTTTAACGAATGCAACGATAACCGAAATGTATACAAAAATGCAAAAAAGAGACCGTCACAATGACGACCTCTTTGTGCATTTTCTATGTAAATCTTTGCCCTTTTTATCCGATCAGCGGTTTTTTATTCAATACTTTCGGCGTGCCGACACGGAAGCTGTCACCGCCGGCCTCTTCCACAAGGCAAGCCTGGTTGGCGCAAAGATATCCCTGAATGGACATATACATCGCGGTATCCGTGTAATCCAATCCGTACGCATCGCTGATCAGACGATGCAATTCCAAATATCCCGCGCGAATCGCGTCATCGCACGTCGGTCCGCAGGTGTTGACAAAGTACGCATCTTTGGTTTCCGTAACCGCCCAATTCAGCTTGAAGTTTTTCAAAAGACGCACGCGCACGATCACTTCACCGGCGATTTCAATCCCGTTGCCGCAGACTTCGCCGTCCGCCATCGTGGCATGCAGATCACCCATGGCCAGCAGGCCGCCTTTAACACGTACCGGGAACCAAACCGTTACGCCCTTTTGGATGATGCGGCTGTCCATATTGCCGCCGTGATTTCCCACAAAACCGGTAGAGATTTCTTTTTCATCGGTCGCGACACCGATCACGCCGACCATCGTGTCCAACGGCCACACCATGTCATTGGCATCCCAATGCACCAAACCGTTTTCAATCCGCATAATATGCGTCCGCAATTCACTTTTTTCACAAAACGGACCGCATTCGGGAATCGAACATACCGCGCCCTGGTCAGCTACCGTAACATCCAAAATATCGACCGCCAGCGCATCGCCCGGCTCCGCGCCTTCGATGTAAAGCGGACCGGTCGCCGGATTCGTATGTTGCCAATCCACCGATTCCGCAATATCCGTCGGTTTTTGCACCTGACCGTCATAGCAATCTTTGGTGATAAATTTGACCACTTCACCCGGTTTAGCTGTCGCAACCGGCTGCATCTCGGGAGTAAACTTATAAATACATTCTCTGATCTCTTGCATAAAACTTCCTCCTTTACTGTACCACTGTAAATTTGCTGCACACTGCTATCTTGCCCAACATCATCTTCGGCGGACAACTAGAACACAAAACCCGCGATTAAATACATCACGGCGGAAATCGCCGCAAAGATAATGGAGTAAGCAACACAAGTCGATGCGTGATAGCCCGGCTTTAAGCCGAAGACCGATGAAGTCAGCATCGTGTAATCGCAAATGTAACACATATTGCAACCGAAAGCGCCGGCCGAAATAATCGCCGCCCCTACCAGGTACGGATTGGCCCCGACGGTCAATGACACCGGAATCAAAATCGGGAACGTAATTAAAATCAGGCCCCAATTAAGCGACATGATACATTCCGAGATACAAAAGACAACAAACACGAGGAACGGTAACAAGTTCGGGTTAACGAAAGTTTGTACCACATTTGCCAAGTAATCGATATATCCCAAGTTCACCAACACATCATTGAGCATGTACGATACGCAGAACAAAATGATCAAACTCATAAAATCGGCGAAGCCGGCAATCAGGCACTCTTCAATATCTTCCGATTGGATAATATTGCGCAATAAATAGTAGCCGACCGTCACCGGTAAAACCACCAGCATCGCCGGTACCGTGTCGAATTCAAAATAGCAAACCACGCCCATCAAGAAAACAATCGGCAGGAAAAAGTCCAGCAGCCCGCCGTCTTTTTTACCCGGGACCTGCTCTTCCATATTTTCAATCGGCACGTAGTATTCTTTTTGTTGTGTTTTCAAACCGCCCAAGCGCGGTAAATAACCGGCGGCAAAAAGAAATGTACCGATCAGGGAAACGATGGCATAAAAGCTGAACGGAATGGAGCGGAAAAACGCCATCATGCCGTTACCGTTTTCGGCAAGCCCCGCCGAAGCAAACGCACCGCCTAAAAACGCCGCCCATGAAGTAATCGGAAACAGTACACGCAACGGTTCCGCCAAAGTATGGATCAAGTACGCGCCGTCTTCCCGCGGAGCATCCAATTCATCGTACATCGGCGCCATAATACTGCCGCCGATCGTAACCGTCATGTAATCATCAAAAAACAGCGGAAATTGCATAAGCCAAGTCGCCATATTTAATTGCCGCGCAGATTTCACTTTACGTTTAACCAATCTTGCAAACGCATGCAATGCGCCGGTTTTACCAAGAAGTTTTGTAAATACGTTCAAAAAGCAGCACATCAGAACAATCCACAAAAAGTCTTGATTCGACATCGTCGTATACAACTGCTCTTTAAATCCGTCTACTACACCGACTCCTGTATTTAATGCTATCCCCAACATGGTGGCAAAAATCAGAGTCTCTAAAATGCGTTTCGTCAGCAACGTATAATAGAGAATGTATACGATTAATAAAGTTCCTATTCCTTCCGGTAAATGGTCTTTCCCCGGCGTCAGAAATATGACTCCCAATAAAAGTAAAAACGTAAGACCGTAACTCATGCACTTGTGCAAAACAGAATTGGGATCCAATAGAGTTTTGTATAACGACCGCATAATAAAACCCCCATATGTTCTTTCTTTTTAGTATACCAAATAATAATTATAGAAAAAACTCAAAAATAACTATTAAATAAAAAAAGAGACCATTATCTGATGGTCTCTTTGGCGTAATCAGCAGCTACCTATGCTCCCGGGCCGTTTCCAGCCAAGTACTTTCGGC
>NZ_CABSTC010000083.1:0-3371 GCF_902480485.1 uncultured Negativicoccus sp.
AGAAGAAACCGATATGCTGCGCACGAAATTGAAAAATTACGAAACGATGGAAACGACCATGACATCTACATTGATGATGGCGCAGGAAACGGCGGAAAATGTCAAAGTCAATGCGCGCAAAGAAGCGGAATTGATCATTGCCAAAGCGGAAACGGAGAAAGAACAGATGCTCCGCGATACGGCAGATTCATTACGCAACGCACAGGAACAATACAACCAAATCATGGCCGATATCAGCGTTTTCCGAGCGAAATTACGCTCGTTGCTCGAATCGCAATTAGAGTTGGTGGATACCATGGTAGCGGATCCGTCCCAAGGCATGGCAAACTATGAAACCGTGCCCGAGACGGAAGAAAATAACGAGGAAGAACTTTTCACCGTTACCGATGTAGAAGAAGCGGATTCGCAAGCGATACAAGAGATAGAAGCGGAAGCATCAGATTCCGCAGCGGGTGAAATCGACCGGGAGGCATAAGATGGCGGCAACGCAAACTGCGTGGGTCACTGAAGAACAAAGTCCGTCCGTTAAACTCTCCCTTGCTGTACGGGAAATTTTGCATGAGGAGCAGTCTGAATTTCAGCACATTGTCGTGGCGGACAGCATTCAATTTGGTCGGATGTTGATCTTGGACGGCGTTTTTCAAACCTCTATCGCCGATGAGTGGGTGTATAGCGAAATGATCACCCATGTCCCTTTATGTCTGCATCCGCAGCCGCGCCGCATCCTGATTGTGGGCGGCGGTGACGGCGGTACGGCGCGAGAAGTGTTGCGTCATACTACAGTCGAATCGGTGGAAATGGTTGAGATTGACCCAGCTGTGATTGCTATCGCTAAGAAATACTTGCCCGAAATTGCGGCCGCGCTATTGCAAGATGATCCTCGATTAACCGTTACTGTCGGCGACGGCATTGCCAAAGTGGAAGCGGCAGAGAATGAATATGATGTGATTATTGTTGATTGCTCGGATCCCATTGGCCCCGGGAAAGGCCTTTTTACCGCCGAATTTTATGCCGCTTGTGCACGGGCTTTAAAGGCAGACGGCATCATGGTGCAGCAAACAGAATCGCCGTTCTTCCATCAACAGTTAATTTTCGATGTTCAACAGGCGGTTGCGAAAAGCTTTCCGATGACCCGTCTGTATACAGCACCGATTCCGTTGTATCCCAGCGGCTATCATTCCTTTACGTTGGGAGCTAAAACGCGGGACCCTTTGGCATCGGAATGGCGAACCCCAAGTTTACCGCATTGTCGTTATTACAATACGGAAATCGGTAAAGCTGCATTTGTATTACCGGAATTTGTGCGTCACTTGGTGGCAAGGGACGAAACGCCGATGACAAGTTCTAAATAAATATTGACAGTAATCAAACAAGATGGTAAACTGTTAACTGTTCCGATTTATTCGGACATGGTGGGTATGGTGAAGTGGTTAACACGGCGGATTGTGGCTCCGTTATGCGTGGGTTCGACTCCCACTACTCACCCCACAGGGGTATCGCCAAGCGGTAAGGCAACGGACTTTGACTCCGTCATACGGTGGTTCGAATCCACCTACCCCTGCCAGTATGATCCATTAGCTCAGTTGGTAGAGCACCTGACTTTTAATCAGGGTGTCCCGCGTTCGAGTCGCGGATGGATCACCACATCAAGCCTCTGCTAAGCAGAGGCTTTTTACTTATAGGTAATTATTGTCCACTGATAATAGGCAATTGGCCCGTTTTCGTTGACAGTTCAATCGTTAAATTATACAATGTAAGACGAGCATAGCATTAGATGAAAATATTTTTAATAATATCATAAAATATTATCATGAGGGGCTGAGGCGGAGTGTTTAGCGCGTTTACTTTGTCAATTTTAATATTTGTGACAACCTACGCTGTGATCATGTCGGAGAAATGGCCGCGAACGATTGTTTCATTGGTTGGCGGCATGACAATGATTTTGGTGGGCTTTGTCACGCAGGAAATGGCGATTACCCGTTTTATAGACTTCAATACACTCGGCCTTTTAATCGGGATGATGATGATCGTTGCTGTCGTTAAAAAGACAGGGATGTTCGAAGCCTTCGCTATTTGGGCCGTCAAATTGACACAAGGTCGTTCGCTGCTGTTGATGTTGATGTTTGCATTTTTAACAGCAATTTCGGCAGCGTTCTTGGATGTCGTCACAGCAGTACTGCTAATCGCGCCGATCACTATTTCGTTAACAAAATTTTTGCGTCTTAATGCCTATCCTTTCCTGATCATGGAAATTCTGGCTTCCAATATCGGCGGTACAGGAACGATGGTAGGCGACCCGCCGAACGTCATGATCGGCAGCGCCGTTGGCTTAACGTTTATGGACTTTGTTACCAATACCGGCCCGATCGCTATGTTTGTATTGCTTCTCTGTGTACCTACTTTGCTACTTGTTTTTCGTAAAGAACTTAAACACGAACCTTTTGAAAAATCGCTTTTAGACAAACTGGATCCGAAAAAGCAGATTGCCGATTGGCGGCTATTCCATATTTCGTTAACCGTCTTGGTTTTAACAGTATTCGGGTTTGCCATTCATAATTTGATCGGATTCGAAACAGCGACGATCGCTCTTACCGGTGCGATTGCCATGATGGTTTTTACGGGTGAGACTCCGGAAGAAGCATTGAGCGGTGTAGATTGGAGCACCATCTTCTTCTTCATCGGCCTCTTTGTTCTTGTCGGCGGTATTGAGGCTACCGGTGTTATCGGTTGGGTTGCGAAATGGGCTGTGGAACAGACCCAAGGCAACATCGAAATGACATCTTCCTTGATTCTCTGGATCAGTGCTTTAGCTTCCGCTTTTGTGGATAACATTCCGTTTACTGCAACCATGATTCCGATCATTAAGGAGATGGAAAACGTAATGGGACTTGACCCCAATGTTTTGTGGTGGTCGCTCTCCATTGGTGCTTGCTATGGCGGTAACGGCACGATTATCGGCTCCTCGCCGGGGGTTATTATTGCGGCCTTGGCAGCCCAAAACGGTTACGATATGAGCTTTAAAAAATACTTTATAGTCGGTTTCCCGATGATGTTATTTACCGTATTTGTTGGGCAAGTATACATTTGGTTGCGATACTTCTAAAGATACATATAAAAGGGCGTCCATATGGGCGCCTTTTTATATGTAAGAAATAGTGAGTAAATATTGACTGTTTCTTGACAACGTATATTTAGCGTGATATGATACTTAAGCATCAACAATCCGGTTGGTGCAGAGCATTTCTGATAATTTCAAAAAAGGTGCGAAAAAGGCTTGACACCAAAGAAAAGAGATGCTATCATAATCAAGTCGCATGAAGCGACACGGTTCTTTGAAAACTGAACAATGCAATGAATTAACGCCAATGTGC
>NZ_CABSTC010000084.1:0-3075 GCF_902480485.1 uncultured Negativicoccus sp.
ATGACCGTCGACGTCTAATGCCACGGAAAGTTCCGCCGTTTTTGCCAGCGCTTCATCAGGAACTTGAACCGTAGGCAGGAGCACACGGGCGCGGTGAATCTTTTTTTCCAATTGCTTTTGTTCTTCCGCGTATTCTTCCGCAAATTTTTCCGGGTCGGCTTCATATGCCAAGCGACGTTTAATAACCTCTACACGTTGCTGCGCATCGTGTTCGCCAACAACTTCGACGGAAAGTCCGAAACGATCCAATAATTGTGGACGAATATCACCTTCTTCGGGGTTCATCGTACCGATTAAGACAAATTTAGCCGGGTGCGACATGGAAACGCCTTCGCGTTCTACGGTATTAACCCCCATTGCGGCGGCATCCAACAATACGTCAACAACATGATCATCCAGCAGATTGATTTCATCCACATATAAAATATTTCGATTAGCATCTGCCAAAATGCCCGGCTCAAATTTCTTTTTGCCTTGCGAAATAGCATGTTCTAAATCCAATGTGCCAACGACACGATCTTCCGTCGCGTTGACCGGCAATTCAACTACTTTCATGCGTGTTTCATAGGTGGCAAGAGTTTCGCCCGCAGCCTGTCGTTCCATACAGTCACTGCAGAAAAGCCCAGGTTCTTCCGGATCACAACGGAATTGGCAATCTTTTACTGCATCAATCGGCGGCAAAACATCGGCCAATGCACGAACTGCAGTAGATTTTGCCGTACCTTTTTCTCCTTTAATAAGAACTCCGCCGATCGCAGGATTAATGGCATTTAAAAGCAACGCTTTTTTCATGCGTTCCTGACCTACAATAGCAGTAAATGGGTAGTTTTGACGTTTCATACGACAACTCCTTTGTGAATAATATCTTTCTGCTCTCGATGAATAAATATTTTCTTTAATACACATTCCGCTTCCTGCGCTTGTTTGCTTTTGACCCAGCGAGCATAACACCCGCCACCGCAAACTTTCAAGCAATCGCATTCACGACATTGCTCGAGCATCTCTTCGAGACGTTCATGAACGGTTTGCATACATTCGGTCTGAATTTCTTCTTTATAAGAGCCCAAGCGAAACTCCGGCTGGCCGGACAAGGAGGCACAGGCATAGCAGTCACCGCTCGGATCCACATATAATGCACGATTGGTAAGGGCATAACAATGACCAAACGGAGCCAATTTTCCATCTATCAATAGGCGAATTCGTTCACTGTGGGAAAAGGTAATTTTTTTACCTGTTTTTCGATAAAACCAATCCGCTTTCTGAAGCACTTTGACCAAAGCAGCCTGCATTTCGTCGCCGGTAACGGTATCGGATACGCTCGCCCGCCCCTGCGGCCGTAAAATATCAAAGCCGATGCGAAATACATTCCCTGCATAATAGGCCATGGGGATTAACGAATCTAAATGCCGGATATTATGCCGACCCACTACACAGGTAATGCCTACGCCCAGACCGGCATCACGTAAAATGGATAGCCCGCGCATGATATGGTGTGCTGTACCTGTATCGTCAGGATAAATTCGAGCCGCATTATTACGTGTTACGTCCCCATCCAAGCTCACACCGATGCCAATTTTGTGCTTCGCAAAATATTCCGCGACGGCCGGCGTAATCAGGCTGGCATTTGTCTGGATTTGCCACTTAATATAGTAATTTTTTTCGGCGGCATACTCAACAGCGTAGCACAATCGGTCAAAAGCCAACAAAGGCTCCCCTCCGGTTAATTGTACAGTCACCGCTTTTCCGTTAGCCGCGGCCATATCCAATGCCCAACGAATGGCGGCATGAGGCAGTTTGACAAGTGCTTGATTCGCTGCATAACAGTAACGGCATTTAAAATTGCAGGCTCCGGTTAACGCCAGAATTACAAATTCCGGAGTCAAATAACACCACTTCCCCTTTTTCTTTTGCACGAAGGTCCTCATGCGCATCGCATACGCGCCAGATTGTGTCCGGTATCGGCAAAGCGCGGAAAGAACCGACGAATTTTTTCAAAGCTGTACTTGGCTCATCAGCAATTGGTTGAGCTTCATTATCATAATACACTGTTTTTGCTTTCGACAAAACAATTTTTAATAAATCATCGTTTCTTGACGTCAATGCCCATAATAAAACATCCTACATTCCTGCAGTTTTGGACTTGCTCCGACCATTTCGCGTAGGTTAATATTGCTGCTTCAAATATTTGCGTCTCATATTTCGCCAAGTTTTATGTTTATACATTCATCACCATAAAACATATGACTCTGCGATGCAGTTCCCGCACGGCAGTAACTGCTTATATATCATTCCCGAAGGTAATCATCATAGCAGCGACGCTCCCGGCTGAAACAAGCATAATTTCCGAGTCCCCAGCAGAGGTTTCCTAATCCCCTTGCATAACTGTGCCGGCCAATGATAATGTGCTGTCTTCTAAAAAAGCACGCAAATATGCGGTAGTCGAACATACCAGATCACTACTGACTGTTCCTGCACAAAAGCTCTCTGCCACCGCAGAGAGCTTTTATATTCCATGACAGCTTATTATTTCCTCCCAACGCAAGCTATCTCGGGCAAGAAATTGCGTTCCAACAAATACGTATTTATGAGAGTCAGCAACTTCCCTAATAAGCTCAACAAATGGGCAATGATTTTAATATTAAGAAAAAATCATTGTGTATGTAAATGCGGTAACAATTATGCCTGACTGACTACTCGAATTTGCTGAGTCTCAAAAGCATCGGCAATATCTTTACGAAATTTTCCTTCCAACATTGTCCGATTTATTTCTCGACGGGTAATCAAAAGCAATCTTTTCCCATCATAATTAATACGCAATAATGAATTAATATATGTTTCGAAATCTTTCTTTTCCATTTTCTCTTGCAGTTTTTTTAGAGCGTTTGCAATCGGCCCTTCCTGATATTCAGTGCGCTCCGTTACGGGTACAAAATGTACTTCATAAAGCGAGTCTGAATATCCTTTATCCGCAGTAGAATGTCGTTCGAGATCAATCGCCATATATTTCCCTCCTTATGCGCGCATTATAACATATTTACTTGCATAAAGAGATGTTTTCGATAAACTATTTCAATA
>NZ_CABSTC010000085.1:0-3030 GCF_902480485.1 uncultured Negativicoccus sp.
GTGCTTTCCCAAATTATTCGCGTTGTAGCGGCGGCGCAGGAATCCAAAGCGCCCATTCAGCGACTGGCGGATACCGTTTCCGCTCGGTTCGTGCCCGCGGTGATTTCGATTGCGGCGCTGACGGGCATCGTTTACTACGCTTTTTTCGACGCCACGTTGGAAACCGCGCTGCTGCGTACCGTGGCGGTGCTTGTCATCGCTTGCCCGTGCGCCTTGGGACTCGCGACACCGACATCCATTATGGTCGGTTCCGGCGTGGGCGCGCGTTCGGGTATTCTTTTTAAGAGCGCTGCCGATTTGGAAGCGGCCGGTAAACTTACCCATATTATTTTTGATAAAACCGGCACACTCACCAAAGGGGAACCGGAAGTGGTGGCGCTGGCGCCGCAGGGAACAATGACGGAAAACGAACTGCTCGCGTTGGCGCAAGGTTTGGAGAGCGGTTCCGGCCACCGTTTGGCCGGGGCGATTTTGGCCGCGGGTCAAGCGCGCGCGATTCCGGCGCGCCGTTTTACGGAATTAAAGGAAACCGTCGGCAAGGGCATGAGCGGTCAATACGAGGGCGCGACGTATACAATCGGTCGCGCCGCGTCCGACGACCCGACGGCCGCCGCATGGGAGGTGCAGGGCCGTACGGTATTGGCCGTGCGTCGCGAAGCGGAAGTGCTCGGGCTGATCGCGGTGGCGGACGCGTTGCGCGAGGACGCGGCGGAGGCCATTCGCGATTTGCACGCGCAGGGCATCGAAACGGAACTTTTAAGCGGCGACAATCGTCCCACCGCTACGGCGATTGCGCGAAGTCTCGGGATCGACACCGTGACGGCGGAAGTAAAACCGATTGAAAAAGCGGACCATGTCGCCGCGCGCAAAGGCGCGGGCCGATTGGTTGCGATGGTCGGCGACGGCATCAATGACGCGCCGGCGTTGGCGACGGCGGATTTGGGCATCGCGATCGGCTCCGGCACCGCGGTCGCGATTGATGCCGCGGATATCGTTTTACTCCGCAGTCGCGTGCGTGATGTGGCTCGCTCCGTCACGCTGGCGCAAGCGACGCTAAAAAATATTCGTCAAAATCTTTTCTGGGCGCTTATCTACAACATGATCGGTATCCCGCTGGCCGCGCTCGGTTACCTTTCACCGCTCCTCGCGGGCGCCGCGATGGCGCTCAGCTCCGTGTCCGTTGTGCTCAACGCGTTGCGTTTGCAATACGTGTCATTGCGGTGAAGCGGTCCATGCCGATGCGTTTTAGCGTGGTCACGCACCTTACAAGATCAAGGCGCATCGCTATTTTACAAAAAATGAAATCCCCCGTTACGGGGGATTTTTTTAAAATGGTGTACAATAGTGACAAGGAGGAACGCTTATGAACGATACGGAGGTAAAAGAGCGACTCGCAGAACTCGGGGTCGTCGAAACGGAAGCGGAAGACGAAGTGCTTTTGGTGCAGGATTTCGCCGACGGACGGTACGCGGTGATCACCGACTCGGAGGGGCGCGCGCCGGAAACATTCGCTGAAGAGCTGTATTGGACATTGTACGCTGATGACGGTGAATTTTTATGGACGGTGACGATCCAAGATGGCGCGGCGTTGGCGGACTTGCTCGCGGCCGGCGCCGGCGATGAAGATTTGATTACGCGCATGAGCGATTTGCGCGCGAAAAACGCGGAAGAATTTTTAAACCGACAGTAGGAGGAGAGAAAATGACTGCGAAGTATGAAAATGTGCATTGGGAAAATCGTGACGGCATCGCCATCATTACCATTGATCGCCCCAAAGCGTTGAATGCGCTCAATATGGCGACGATGAAAGAATTGCACGCACTTTTCGCCGAAGTGGCACACGATGAAACCGTGGATGTCATTATTTTGACCGGCGCCGGTGAAAAGGCATTCGTAGCGGGCGCGGATATTAAAGAAATGGCGGCCATGGATACGCTCTCCGGTCGCGATTGGGGCCGTTTCGGTCAAGCGGTCACGCAGCAACTCGAAGACGCGCCGCAGCCGGTCATCGCCGCGGTGAACGGTTACGCGTTGGGCGGCGGTTGTGAACTCTCACTCGCCTGTGATTTTCGGTACGCGAGCGAAAACGCGCAATTCGGTCAGCCGGAAGTGAAGTGGGGTATTTGCGCCGGTTTCGGCGCGAGCCAACGCTTGACGCGCGCGGTCGGTCCCGCGATGGCGAAAGAACTTTTATATACCGCCGATTTCATCGACGCGCAGGAAGCGTTGCGGATCGGTTTGGTCAATCGCGTAGTACCGCAAAAAGACTTGCTGGAAACGGCGCTGGCGACGGCGAAACGTATTCAAAAGAACGCCAAAGTCGCGGTGCGCGCAACAAAACGTTCGGTGCTGGCGGGACAGGATTTGGATCAGCGTAATGCGATTGAATTGGAAGCGCAATACTTCGGAATTTGTTTCGCGACCGAGGACCAAACGAAACGCATGCAGTCGTTCGGAAAGAAAAAATAATGACGCAAGATGCTCAACCTAAAGAAGAAGTCACGTTTGACACTTTCGCTCAATTAGATATTCGCACGGGGACGATTGTGGAAGCGAGCCCACTCAAGGGGGCGCGCGTGCCCGCGTACCGGCTGAAAGTGGATTTCGGACCCGCGATCGGCATCAAGCAATCATCGGCGCAAATCACGGATCTTTATACGCCGGAAGGTCTGATCGGTGAGCAGGTGCTCGGCGTGGTCAATTTCCCGCCGATGCATATCGCCGGTTGGCGGTCGGAAGTGCTCGTACTCGGCGTGTATACGGAGCAGGGTGTTGTTCTCATCGCGCCGAAACAAAAAACGGATAACGGTATGATATTGGGCTAATCAAAAAAAGACGCGCGAGCGTCTTTTTTTGTTGCGCGAAATGAAAAATACATGCCGCCGAGAAAAAGGGAACGACAAAATGGCAGCCGTATTCATTCCGTGCTATAATACAAAAAAGAACATTTGTTCGGAGTAAAATTATGGAATTTGACACGCTGCAACATAAACTGAAAATTTTAACCGACGCCGCGAAGTACGACGCCAG
>NZ_CABSTC010000086.1:0-2701 GCF_902480485.1 uncultured Negativicoccus sp.
AAATGCAAAAACAGTTCAACGCCAAACAGGCGGAAATCCACAAAAACATCCAAGGTAAAATTGATAATGCCGTGAAAGAAGTAGCGGATAAAAAAGGTTTATCGTTGGTTGTCGACAAAGCGGCCGTACTTTACGGCGGTGTCAATATCACCGGCGAAGTGCAGACGGCGCTCAATAATGCTCTGACGAAAGAAGCGGGCAAAGAGCAGCCGGCAGAAACCAAGAAGTAATTTATGCAACGGTCAACGCATGGAGCCCTGGGTTTACTTCTGGCCGCGTGTCTTTTACTGAGTGGCTGCGGCATCGGCGGCTGTTCCCGTACGGAGCAGACACCGCAAGCGCCGCAGTACGGTGTGGCGGATATGGAAAAATTAGTACACGCCCATCCGCGTTACAGTGATTATTTTCGCCTGGAACAGGAGTACAAAAACCTGGTGGCCACGTATGATGCCGAACGCGAACAACTGATTCGCCGTTCCGCTCAGGCGCAGGAAACATTGCGTGAGCAACTTTCCTCCGGGGCCATCGAAAAAGGACTCAACACGGAATACCGAGCCAAAATGACGGCGCGCGAAACCGAATGGAACCAAAAGCTGGAAGCGTTGTATCGTGAATGGATCGCGCGGGCGCCGCAACCGGCGGATGAAGCATTGCAACAGGCGGATTTGGAAATCGTCAACTTGCAGCTGAAACTTCGGGCGCTCCATTTACCCGCGGCCGAACGCGAAGCCATGGAAGCGCGCTTGCAGGAATTGCTCGCCGCGCGCGCCGCTCTGACGGATACTTCGGCAGTGCTGCCGGAAGAAGGGCAAAAAGAGCTTGCCGCCTTGAAAGCAAAAGCGCAGGCGGATCTGGCCCGGTACAGCGACGAAGTGACGGCGGAACTGAGTGCCAAACGGGAGTCGGCGCAACAGCAGCTCCACGATGAGATGGCGGCGCAACTGATGCCCGACGGCGCCGGTTGGAATCACGAATGGCGCGAAAAGCTCGCGACCAAACAAAATGAAATGAACCAAATTAAAGAGGCAATCACCCAAGATATTCGTCATGAGGCGCAGGCGGTGGCGGAGGCCAAAAATCTCGAAGTGATTTTTGCCGAGTATCGCGCCAATATTTCTGCGCAAGATGTCACGAATGATATCCTGCAGAAATTGGGGACGAATCCTAAGGAGGTAAGTAACAGTGGTAAATAAATGGTGGCGGTCCTTCACGCTGATCGGCATGCTGGTCGGCGTCATGCTGATGAGCGGCTGCGGCAATGATGAGAAAGTCGGCGTTGTCGATTTTGAACGCATCGCGCGGGAAAGCGGCCAGGCGCAGCAGATCACCCAGGAAATCATGACCAAGCAGGCGGAAATCGCAACGCGTCTGCAGCAGGCACAGGCGACTTCCTCGCCGGAAGAATTCGCCGTGACGGAACAGGCGGCCAAACGTGAATTACAAGTATTTCAGATGGCCAAACAACAGCAATTCCAGGCGCTGATCACAAGTCAATCCCAGCTGATCGCCAAGGAGAAAAAGCTCGGCATTATTATGCATAAGAATGCCGTTCATTACCAAGGTGTGGACGTAACGGAAGAATTGCTGGCGAAACTCAAAGCCAACGACAATACGAATAAAAAACAGAATCAAGAGGCGCAACCGGCCTCCGCAGAGAAAAGCGAGCAAAAATAATGGCATACACAGTAGCGGATCTGGCCAAACGAGTCAACGGTAAAGTATACGGCGACGGCAATAAGGAAATCACGGGCGTTGCGGGCGTGGAAACGGCCGGCCCGAACGACATCGCTTTCTTGCTGGATGAATACGCCGCGCAATTGCCGCTGGTGAAAGCGGGCGCGGTACTGATGACAAGCGCGCCGGAAGAAACGGTGGCAACGACCGTGATCGTCACGGAAAATCCGAAATGGGCGTTCGCGGAACTGGTCGATGTATTGAAACCCTTGTACGTGCCGCCGGTCGGCATTCATCCGACGGCCATTGTCGATGCAACGGCGGACATTGATCCGCAGGCGACGATTTTACCGTATGTGGTGATCGGTGCCGGCACCGTTGTCAAAGCCGGCGCTATTTTACATCCGCATGTCGTGTTGGGACGTGACGTCACTGTCGGTCGCGATACGGAAATTCATCCCGGCGCGGTACTGCACGATCGGACGGAAGTCGGCGATCGGGTCATCATTCGCGCCAACGCCGTGATCGGCGGTGAGGGTTTCGGATTTGCTACCGAAGACGGTAAACATACGCGGATTCGCCAAATCGGTCGCGTCGTCATCGGCGACGATGTTGAAGTCGGCGCCGGCACGACGATCGACAACGCGACATTCGGTGAAACTTCGATCGGCCGCGGCACAAAAATCGACAACCTTGTGCATCTCGGTCACAATGTCCAAATCGGTGAAGACTGCTTTATCATTGCCCAGGTCGGCGTGGCGGGTTCGACCACGATCGGTAACCACTGCATTTTAGCGGGGCAGACCGGCGTTTCCGGACATCTTACGATTGCCGATCATGTTACCTGCGGCGGTAAGACGGGCGTTGTGGGCAGCATTAAAGAGCCGGGCACATATGTGGGCTTTCCGGCCCGTCCGCATCGTCAGTGGGGACGGATTGAAGGAACACTCAACCATTTGCCCGAACTGATGAAACGCGTGAAACGTTTGGAAAAAGCGTTGGAGAAAACTACGAAAGAATAAAAAAT
>NZ_CABSTC010000087.1:0-2666 GCF_902480485.1 uncultured Negativicoccus sp.
CTGCTGAACCGCTCTTCCGATCTCAAATACTGACGGGCAGCGCGCGTTATGAAACGCGCTACGAACGCGGCCGCGGCGCGCGGGAGAAAGTGGAGGAAATCGTCACGCCTGACGGATTCGGTTCGATTCAATTCGGCAAAACCGTGGCGGGGAATCCGTACTCCTTTTTCTTCCGCGCGAAGTTAAATGCGCTGGTCGCCGACGGCAACGCGCAAATTTTGGCGCGACCGAATATCACGACGGTCAACGGCAAGACGGCGCGGATTTTGATCGGCAATAAAATTCCCGTGCTGGTCGATCAGATCACTAATGGTGAAAAAGTGACGACGACGGAATACCGCGACGCGGGCATACGCCTTTTGTATACGCCGCGCGTCAACGCGTCCGGCGAGATCACGGCCGACGTGACAGCGGAAGTATCGACGCCGTACCTCGTTCCGGAACTGCGGGCCTACCGTATCACGACGCGCGAAGCGCAAACGACGGTGCGCCTGCAACCGGGCGAAGCGCTCACGATCGGCGGACTGATTGATCGCGAGGAACAGATCAACGAACGGCGCGTGCCGATTTTAAGTGAAATCCCGATTCTCGGACGATTGTTCCGCACGACCGAGCATACGAAAAATAATGCGGAAATTATGATAACGATTACGGCGGACCTGCTTCCGGAGCGACCGCCGAAGCCATAATGAAACGCCGAAACGGCGGGGAGGGCACATGGCTATGATCAAAGTCGCCGGGCTCTCGAAAGCCTTCGGCATCGAAACGGTTTTTAAAAATGTCACATTTACCGTCGCGGAAGGACAGCGCGTCGGTCTGGTCGGCCGCAACGGCGCGGGCAAATCGACGCTGTTGCGTTGCGTCATGGGGACAATGGAGGCGGACTCGGGCAGCGTGAGCGTGACCGATCAGGCGACGATCGGTTACGTGCAGCAAAGCATCGACTTCGGCGCGCAAACATTACGCGAAGTGGTGGAGACCGCGTGGGAAGACGTGCGGCGCATCGAGCATGAACTCAAGGATCTGACCGAGCGCATGGGACGGACTTCCGATCCGGCGCTGCTCGAACGCTACGCGAAACTGGAAGACCGATTTGAACGGCTCGGCGGTTACGCTTATGAAGCGATGACGCGGCGGATCATGATCGGCCTCGGCTTCACGGAAGCGGATTGGGATCGCGCGGCGAATGATTTCTCCGGCGGGCAAAAGACAAGGATCAATTTGGCGCGCGCGCTCGTGCGGCGGCCGGATTTTTTGTTGCTGGATGAACCGACAAACCATTTGGATATCGCGATGACGGAATGGCTGGAAGATTTCTTGCGCAGTTATCGCGGCGGTATTTTGCTGGTGTCTCATGACCGCTACTTTTTGGACGCGGTGACGACGGACATTTTGGATCTTGAGCAGCATCGGGTTACATCGTATCGCGGCAATTACAGCGCGTTCAGTAAGAAGAAGGCGGCGCGTTTGTACGCCGACTTGCGCGCGTATGAAAAGCAGCAGGAAGAAATCGCGCAAACCGAAGCCTATATTCACAAATATAAAGCGGGTATCAAGGCGAAGCAGGCGCGCGGTCGGCAAAGTCAACTGAATCGCCTGGAACGCCTGCAAAAGCCGGTGACAGAAACGACGCTCGCTTTTTCATTTCGTCCGGCGACCGGCACGGCGGAGCGCGTCTTGGATGTGCAGGAGTTGGCGGCGGCGTATGGGGACCGCACTATTTTTAAAGATATTTCCTTTTTGTTGCGTCGCGGCGACACCGTCGGCATCATCGGTCCGAACGGCATCGGCAAGTCGACGCTTTTGTCCGTGATTACCGGCGAAAAAACACCGGCGCACGGCACGGTCACATTCGGCAATCGCGTCGCGCTCGGCTACTATTCGCAGGAACACACCAATTTGCATCCGAGCCGCACGGTGCTCGAAGAGGTCATGCAGGAATACGGTTGCGGCGAAGATGACGCGCGTCATATTTTGGGCGGTTTTCTCTTCCGAGGCGATGACGTGTATCGTCTCGTCGGTCAGCTTTCCGGCGGGGAGCAGGCGCGGTTGGCGTTGCTGCTGTTGCTTTTGGAAGAACCGAATGTACTCATTTTAGACGAACCGACGAACCATTTGGATATCCCGACGCGTGAAATGATTGAAGACGCGTTGCTCGAGTTCGGCGGCACGTACCTGGTCGTGTCCCATGACCGTTACCTTTTGGATCAGCTGGTGCAGCGCACGCTTTCATTTGAAGACGGAACCTTCCGCGAATATCTGGGCAACTATTCCTATTGGAAAGAAAAGCGCAAGGAACTGCTGGAGACGGGGCGCATTCCGATACCGGAGACAGCAGAGCCGCGCAAAAAAGTAAATACGGCGACAGCGCCGTCGGCGGACGTTTCGCCCGCGCCGCCTTCATCACGCGCGACGGATTCTTTCCGCGCGGCACCGCAGGCGGAGAAAAAAATCGCGGCGCTTGAGCAGGAAATCGCCCGCACGGAAGCGACGATCACGATGATTGAGACGCAGATCGCGCAAACGGTCGATGCGGACGCGTTGACGGAACTGGCCGAATCGCTTTCGGCCGCGCAGGAAAAATTGGCGACGCAGTACGAAAAATGGGAACACTGGGCGCAAATGCTTGATTAAAATATTTTTTTGGAAAAGTTTAAAAAAGTGTT
>NZ_CABSTC010000088.1:0-2571 GCF_902480485.1 uncultured Negativicoccus sp.
TGACAGTGATTGCTGGCATTTTGGCTGACAAGGATTATCACACCATGGCCGATGCCGAAAATACCTTCGGTCGTAAAATACAAATGGCCGACGAGTTGGTCCCAGTTCACGCCGCGATGTCCTAAAATGCCGGGGATATACGGACCGGCAAAGGCGTAGGCGATGAAAAACAGCACCACCGACACCATCGGGATGCCGACCACGCGCCGCGCCGCTTCAATGACGAGCAGCACGCCGATTGAGCCGACCGCCATGTCCAGCGTATTGAAATTGCCCGCTCGCAATACTAAATCATGATACTGCGTGATGATGTACAAAGGACCGCTTGCCGCGAGCAGCGCTAAAAACGCGTCCAGCGGATGAATGCTCGCGCGATTCAGCCAGGTCTTGCGCGTCGGATATAAGAGAAACACCAGCACCAATCCGAAACCTAAATGCACCGCGCGTTGTAATTGCGCGTCAAGTACACCGAAAATACCTGTATATAATTGAAACAGAGAAAAACAGATCGCGATGAAAGAAATGAGTTTTGCGATGTGACCGCGATATTGCGCCACGCGATTTTCTTTTTCCAGCGCCATGACCGCCTCTTGCGACACGGCGTCATCTTGTTTTGAACGAACCTTACGTTCTTCTGCCATTTCTCTCACCTCCTAACCAATGGTTGAAATGCTCATAGTAGCTGCGCCAGCGCGGGGTGACGGACAATGTCACCAATGTGCCCGGCGCATGTCGTTGATACAGCGCGTACGTCGTTTGCAACGTAACGGTAAGTTCCGTCCCCAAACCCGTCCGTAACGTCAGCGGGCGGGGCAGAACCCGGTTAATATCATCCAAATAAAAATACTCGCCGTCGCTTCGAAAATTACCTTCACTCGGCAAAAAAGGCAAACCCACGTCGTAGGATTTGTACTTGGTTGCCCGCAAAATAAAACCGTCCGCGGTATCATTTACCGTCAAATATTCCCAGACGTGGGTCTGCTGGACCGAATGCCGATAATGAATAACGACGGAGCGTCCGCTGTACGCATGACCCAAGTCATGCCATTCGTCGCCCGCCGTCAGAAAAATCGCCGGCCGCATCGACCACCAAGCGATCGTCACCACCAAAGCAAAGCTCAACAATGCCAATAGGTAGAACGGTCGCTTGATGAGTAAGCGTTGCAATTATTTCTCCTTAAAGAATTTTTCCGCCCCGGCGTTCATCGGAATCGACATGCCGTCCTGCGCGGCGTCTTTGGTAATCATCTTGCCGACCGCGTGGGCCGCGGCCATCTTGTCGAGATTCGTGTAAATGGCTTTGGTAACGTTGTAGCCCATTTCATCGGAGAGTTTACTTGTTGTCGCGATCATCGCGCGTACCGAGACGGCCAGCGTATCGCCGGCTACGCCATTATACGTACCTGCCGGAATGGAAATCTTAGTATAGTACGGATATTTTTGCAAGAGCTGGTCGGCCACCGCCGCATCAAGTGAAATAAGGGAAATCTGATTCGATACCGCCAAATCCTGGATGGCGGCTGTCGGGAAACCGGCCGTGACGAATGCGACATCGACATTACCGTCTTTGAGCGCGCCGGCCGCTTCACCGAACGAGAGGTATTGCACTTGGATATCGCTGTATTCAATGCCCGCGGCGTTCAAAATTTGCCGCGCGTTCGCTTCCGTGCCGGAACCTGCCGCGCCGACCGCTACGCGTTTGCCGCGCAAATCATTGATCGATTTGATGCCGGATTTTTCCAACGCTACGATCTGTACCGTTTCCGGATACAGCGTCGCTATGCCGCGCAGGTTGTCAACTTTTTTGCCGTCAAACATTTCCAGGCCGTTCGCCGCATAGTAGGCGATATCGTTTTGGATCAGCGCCAAATCCAGCGAGCCGTCTTTGAGCATATTGACGTTGGCGACAGAGGCCCCGGTGCTTTGCGCGGACGCATTGACATTGGCGATATTTTTATTGAATAACTCCGCCATCGCACCGCCCAGCGGGTAGTAAGTACCTGCCGTGCCGCCCGTGCCGATATTCAAATATTGCTGTTTGGCACCGCCCGAACCGCCGCAACCGGCTAACGCGACTACCGCGGAAAGACCGGCGGCCATCATCAATGTCGTCATTTTGGAAAACTTCATTTTGATCATCCTCTCTTGGTTTGTGGGGTTTCGGCAATAAAAAAAGGAGCTTACGCTCCGAGCTGCGTTCAACGGCTCACTGAGCACGCCGACGCCATTGCCGACTCGATACCCCAAGGTACGAAATGTTAAGTTTTCGTTGCCAACTTTTTAATTGCCATCATTGTATCATTATCAAACGCAGGTTGCAACCGTAATGCGCATGAATTATGTATACAGTAAAATTTATCGTCGTAAAAGCGTGCAGGAACCATTATAACAATAAATAAAAATACCATTGACCAAATACTTGTCATCTATTGACAAAAGAAGCTGCTATCGTCTATACTAATCAAGTCGATGCCGGCATAGCTCAGTTGGTAGAGCGGCGCATTCGTAATGCGTAGGTCGTAGGTTCAAGTCCTATTTCCGCTACCATATACGCTGAAGTGGCGGAACAGG
>NZ_CABSTC010000089.1:0-2398 GCF_902480485.1 uncultured Negativicoccus sp.
TCTTCCGATCTCGACAGTTTTTCAATATGTCCCGCGCTGTGCCAGCTGAGACCGAGCGCCATCAAAATGAAGCAGAGCGCGTTGGCGATATTGAACCAAACCTTGGGCCAGCGCAAAAAATTATCCAACACAAAAAAAGCGACCATGCGCCCGCCGTGCATTTGGTAATGACGCGCGAGGGACGTCATGACGTCATGAAAGCTTTCGATCGGCACCAGCGTTTGCCAAATCAGCGCGTACTCATAATCATCGCGGTGCCAAGGCGTCCAGTTGTTCAGAGCGAACATGTAGATAAACGCGGCGCCAAGCAGCAACCAGCCGCCGTAGCGACGCCACCAAGATAAGTGAGAAGAAGTTCGGTTCATATCATTTCCTTTGTTTTACTTTACTGTCGATCGTTTTCGTCACGCGGCTCTTCAAAAAGAGCCGTCAGGTCGGCATCCGCCAATGATTTTTGACGTTCCGCCGCTTCGTCATCGGGAAAATACGCGGAGGCTTCGATTGGCGTATCATCCGGAAAATATTGGACATAGGCGCTTTCCACGCGAAACAAATCCTGACGGGCGCTGAATGTTCGGCGTGCGTGTTCCAAAATCAAGCGCGCCTGAATACGCGCCGCTTTGCGAATCGCTTCCTCGGGCGCATGGCGCGAAACCGCATACATAATGTGCAACGCCTGCATGGATATACCTGCATTTTGGTCGCTGTCGCGAATGATGCCGTCAAAGGAACGATAGATGAAATCCGTTTCCTGCAGAGGTTGCATGCCGACGCGATCGTAGACGGTCATGTTGTCGCGCGGCGCGGTAGCGTCCAGCAACAATTTCGCCATCAGATTCATCACCGCTATCACCGAACCGGGATCGTTCATCGAGGGGGAAATCGAGCGTTGCGCGATTTCTTTTAACACGATAAAACCGAAACGAGGATCCTGTTCATAACTGCGCGTCGGCTTAACGATAAAGAAACTGCGTAAAAGCGACAGATCTTCTTCCGTCAACGAGTTCGAACCGTCATTCAGGTAAATATCCGCCAGCGGTTCGCCTCGATACAGAAAGTCACCCGGATTCAAGCGAATGAAAACATGCGCGTCATGTTTTTTCGCCCACTCCTGTAAAAGGTCCAAATGAAGCTGCGCGAACTCGCCCGTCTCGGCGCAAATAAAATGCGCATCCGGCAGCGCGTCTTTAGCCGGCACCCATGTGGCGCCGAGGTTAGGCAGGCTGCGATAACGGCGCATGGTCTCTGCCGCTTTGGCGTATACCTTACCCATCGTGTCGCCCAAGTGTCCGAGTGTCGATAGTACCTGCACCCAGCGGATCAGTACAACAATCAGGTAGGCGATGACGACAATCGTGCTGAGGAAAAAGAGGAAGCGGCCGTTTTGCGCGAAGGAACCGCTTCCTAAGGCGATCTTTGTGATAATGGCATAAATAAATGTCGAAATGAAACTGGCGATGGCGAGTCGGGTGCTGTCGTCCGCCATGACGAGTTCGACGGAACGCGGGGTCGCACCGCGTGACGCGGAAGAAAACGCATTCTCCATAATGGAAAGAGAAAACGTGGTGACCGCCAGCATGCTTGACGCCAAAATGGTCAACAGGCCATCGATCGTGCGCGACGGAATATCGGGAAACAAGTTGGTCGGCAGATAACGTGTGCTGACGAGCACCGCGATGACATATACGATAACAAACAGTGCGCCTTTGGCGGGTTGCCACCAAATGGTATTGCGCGGTTGTTTCAGCCAACTGAAAAATTTTAATGTAGTCAATATGGTACCGCCTTTTGCCGAATCCTTTACGAGCCAATGAAAACAAATAATTCTTACCGTTATTATACCACTGACGGCGCGTTCTCACGGCTAAACGGCGCAAAAGCAAGGCGCGAGCGCATCGGGAAGGACGGCTTTCGCAATAGCGCAAACGAAACGCGAGATATGTTTGCGCAATAAAAAGCTCCCGGATTCGGGAGCTTTGAATGTCATCGAAATCAACATAAAATTGGAGCGGGTGAAGGGAATCGAACCCTCTACATTCAGCTTGGGAAGCTGACGTTCTACCGATGAACTACACCCGCTTGACGGTACATATTATAGCATATTTACCGTCCTCTACCAAGTGAAGGTAAGCGTCGCGACGCTTTTCCATTATTTCAAAATGACTTTGTGGACCTGGGCCGCGATGAGTTTTTCACCGTTCGGTTCCGCGGCGAGCATGTTGAGGAACATGTAGGAAAGTTGCGAGCCGATATAGTTGCGGAAGTGGTTGAAACGCGCGCCTTCGAGATCGGCAGCGCTCATGCCGTAATCGCGTTTGGCGATTTCTTTCAGAATCGCCACGCTCTTTTGCGCGGCCGGCGTAGAGAGTACCCAGTCATGGTCGCCCAAGTGAACGAT
>NZ_CABSTC010000090.1:0-2188 GCF_902480485.1 uncultured Negativicoccus sp.
CGATGTAGCCTTCCTGACGGTGCGGGTCACGAATGCCGTCACCGGTTTTGTTCAACAAACCGTACGCGAAGGGATCTTTACCGGCGATCATTGCGCCGGCTTTCAGCCAGCCGGCGACGGTTTCATTACCTTTCGCCGAGTTCGGCGCTTCATGTGCGCAAGCCTGGGCGACGACGAAATCTGCAGGGAAACCGCGGTAAATAATTTCCGCGATGGAGAAAATATGGTGAGCGCCGGTGCCCGCAATCGTATATTCCTGCAGCGAACGGCCGTTTTTCTGCCAGGCAAAAACGAACGGCTTCGCGATATCGTGCAGAAGTTCCGCGCCGAATGCGATGTCGCGATTGACGTTATACATGAAAACATCCCGGTATGTATTGCAGACGGCTTCCGTGATGTGCATGTTGGCGTTGACGTGCGTAGCCAAGCCGCCCGGGTACGGATGGTGACTGCCGTAACCGCTGCCCGGCGCCGTGCGGAATTCCTGAATTTTGCCGTCGGAGACGGGGAAGAAATGCGCCTCGTCGGTTTTTGCGGTATCGACCAAGCCTTGGTTGGCCAGCTGCGTGTAGATGCGATGACGCGCCGCCGGTGAACTGTATTCCTGCAAGAAACGCAGCGCCGGATTTTGGATGAGGTCGGTGACTTCGCGCCGCAGTCCCGCATCACGAATTTTTTCCGCGTAACCCAGGATCGAACGGTAGCAACCTTCGATCAGCGGCGCCTGTTGGCCGCATGCGATGGCGTTTTGCGGAATCGCGTCGTACATGACCGGTTTCAGCTGACGCGATTTCACTTCCAGCTCGCGCGCCAATGCAAAGGACGGCATGGAGAGCATGGCCGCGCCCAATGCGGAGCCGGCGGCCAATTTCAAAAAGCCGCGGCGCGACATTGTCGCGGGCGTTGCGTGCATTTCTTCGGTAGACATAGTAATTCCTCCTTTGTTACCCTGTATGGATTCGTCCATAGATAAACGTAACTATAAAGGAGGTTTATTTATAATTTGTTTGGGTTTCGGTAAAAATACGCAAAATTACGGAAATCGCTCTTTGAAACTGAATTTTACAAATTTTAAAAGATTTTTTCACCGTAAAACGATATTGACTCTGTATCCTCAGAAGGAAACCAAGTACCATAAATCAAAGGAGGGTTTACTATGTTCGGCTTGGGCATTCCTGAACTTATCTTAATTTTGGTGATCGGCCTGGTGTTGTTCGGACCGGGTAAACTGCCGGAAATCGGTAAAGCGATGGGCAAAAGCATGCACGAATTTAAAGACGCGATCAACGGCAATGAAACGACCGCAGAAGCGCATAAAGACGTTACCGTCGCTTCGTCGTTACCGCCGAAAGAATGAAAAGCGCAACCTCCGCGGCCTGCTTCGCCGATCCGCAGGAGATGACGCTGATCGATCATCTCGGGGAGTTGCGACGGCGGCTGATCCGCGCCATTCTGGCGGCCGTGGTCGGCATGGCGGTGAGCGGCTGTTTCATCGATTTCATTGTAGCGTTCATCACGGCGCCTGCGGGTCAACTGTATTATCTGCGACCGGCGGAAGCGTTTTTTATTTATGTTAAAGTAGCGATGGTGGCGGGTATTGTCTTTGCTTCGCCGGTGTTATTTTATGAATTCTGGGCGTTTTTGGTGCCGGCGTTTACGCAAAAAGAACACGCGATTCTGGCGCTGTTGGTTCCCGGTTCGCTACTGCTTTTTTTAGCGGGAACGGCGTTCGGCTTTTTCGTTGTCTTGCCGCAGGGGCTGCACTTTTTTCTTTCCTTCGGTGACAGCACCGTGCAACCGCTGATCTCCATGGAAAGTTATTTGGATTTCGCGTTGATGCTGATCCTGCCGTTCGGGTTTGTGTTTAATTTGCCGCTGGTGCTTTTGGCGCTGGCCGAAATGGATGTGGTGTCGTCCGCCTGGCTCAAAGCGCAACGCCGCTTTGTCATCTTGCTGGCGTTTATCGCGGCGGCGATTATTACACCGACGACCGACCTGGTTTCGCAAACGCTGCTGGCCATTCCTATTTTACTTTTATACGAAATCAGCCGATTGATCATTCGCTACGGTTTACACAAATAAAAAAAGTCCTCGCTTGGCGAGGACTTTTTTATTGCCGCGGCGTCGTACGCAGGCGGCGGTAAATCGGCAGGGCAAGGAGTGTGATCAAGCCGCCTTTGATGAGATT